>NZ_JBHWIO010000084.1:2617-4461 GCF_042732075.1 Kitasatospora sp. NPDC059812 | reverse complement strand
CACTCGCCCTGGCGGCCCGCCGCGCCCCGCGCGTCCCCCCCCAGCTCCCCCGCGCCCCAGCTCCTCCCGGCGGCGGGCGGGGGGCGCCCGCGGCCCCCCCCCCCCGCGGCCCCCCCCGGCGCGGCGTTCGACGCCGACCTGGCCCGTCTCTCGGAGCTGGACCGGCAACGGCTGGCCGATGCCGAATCGGCGGCCCGCTCCGACCTGGGCCTGGGCCGCGCGCTCCCGGTACTGTGCGCCGCCATCGCGGTGCTCTGCCTGGGCGGCCTCTGGCCACGGATCGACGAGTACCGGGCCGCGCGATGAGCGGGGCGGACCGCTGGGCCCGGGCCTGTCTCGCCCTGCTGCTGGTCGCCCTCTTCGGCCCCACGGCCTGCAGCAGCGGCGGGTCGGGACCTGTGGTCCATGTGCTCGGCACCTGGACCGGCAGCGAGCGGGACTCGTTCCGGGCCATGGTCGCGCCGTTCGAGCAGCGGACCGGGATCAGGGTGGACTACCAGGGCTCCCGGGACTCCGACACCGTGCTGGCCGACCGGGTCGACAACGGGACGCCGCCCGATCTCGCCGTCCTCTCCAGCCCCGGAAAGCTGGTGCAGTACGCCCGGGCCGGCCGGTTGGCCCCGCTCGACAATGCGCTCGACCTGCCGGGCATGGCCGCGCAGTACGGAGCGAGCTGGGTGCGGTTGGGCGCCGTGGACGGCAAGCAGTACGCCGTGTTCGTCAAGGCCTCGGTGAAGAGCCTCATCTGGTACTCCCCCAAGGCCCTTGCCGCGCACGGCTGGACGCCACCCGGCAGCTGGGACCAGCTGAACACCCTGGACCGGCAGATCGCCGGGGCGGGTGTCCCCCCGTGGTGTGTCGGGCTGGAGTCCAGCTCCGCCTCCGGCTGGCCGGGCACCGACTGGCTGGAGGACATCGTCCTCGCCCAGTCCGGGCCGGACGTCTACGACCAGTGGGCGAGCGGCGCGCTCGCCTGGAACTCTCCTGCGATCAAGCGGGCCTGGCAGACCTGGGGAGACGTGGTCGCCGCCAAGGGCCTGGTCCGCGGTGACTCCCGCGGCATGCTGCTCACCGACTTCGCCGGCTCGGGCAACTCGCTGTTCGGCCGGCAGCCGGGCTGCTACTTCGAGCACGCGGCGTCCTTCATCACGGACTACTACCAGCAGGGCGACCCGCAGCTCAAGGCCGGCGAGGACTACGACTTCGCCCGGTTCCCGACCATCGACGAAGGGTTCAAGGACACCGAGGAGGTGGCGGGCGACCTGCTCGGCATGTTCCACGCCACCCCGGCCGCCCAGCAGCTCGTCGCCTACCTCACGACGCCCGAGGCGCAGCAGATCTGGGTGGCCCGCGGCGGTGCACTGAGCCCCAACCGCCAGGTGCCCACCACCGTCTACCCGGACTCCCTGTCCCGGCGCCTGGGCCAACTGCTGGTCGACGCCCGGGCGGTACGGTTCGACGCCTCCGACCTGATGCCGGACGCGATGCAGAGCGCGTTCTACCGAGCCGTGCTCGCCTACGCCAACGACCCTTCGCAGCTGGACACCCTGCTCACGGACCTGGACCGGGTCCGGGCCACCGTCTACGCCTGACTTTCGGTTGGGGACGGCAACCCGCATCTCGGGCGGCCGCACGTACCCGGCCGCCGGGTAACCGATTAGGTGATCGCCGGCCGGTGCCGTACAGTCGGTACTACCGACGCGGGGTGGAGCAGCTCGGTAGCTCGCTGGGCTCATAACCCAGAGGTCGCAGGTTCAAATCCTGTCCCCGCTACTTCCGCCACTGGGGCCGACGCACACCAAGCGCCCGCCCCCCGGCCGGGAGACCCCCGAGGCCCCGCGGGC
>NZ_JBHWIO010000084.1:0-2607 GCF_042732075.1 Kitasatospora sp. NPDC059812 | reverse complement strand
GTGTGTGTTTTTCTTTTTCTAACAACAGCCGGTGTATTTTTTATATCTTACAGCCATATTTTTTCCCTGGTGTGGTCCTCAATACTTGCGGCCCCCCCCCCCAGTGCTGTTCTCCCTCGGTCGCCTTCGGTGCGGGCCCCCGGTCAGCTCACCGTCGTGGTGCTGAGCGCCTGCGCGGTGGCGGGGTAGCAGGCGGTGGGCACGTCGACGGTGAAGAACGAGACGGGCACGGTCGCCGTGAAGGTCAGCCCCGGGTCCGCGTAGCTCGTACCGGCCACCGAGGTGCTGATGACGCTGCCGGAGGCCCCGGCGGCCAGGTTCAGGGTCAGCGCTGGGAGCGTGAAGGTGCCGCCGCCGTCGACCGACCCGTTCACGGTGAGCACGACGTTGCCGTTGTTCACCGCGACGCTCGCGCTGCCCGAGTAGCCGGACCCGCCGGTCAGCGACTCGCCGGTCAGCGTGGCGTTCGCGGGGACCGGCACGGTGAGCGCGATGTTGCTGATCGACTGGATGCTGTAACCGCCCACCGTGGTGGGCACGGTGAGCGCGTCGGGGGCCAGGGTGACGGTGAACTGGCTGCCGGCCGCGACGGTGGCGGGCGCGGCGGCGTTGACACCGGCGTTGAGGTTGAAGGTCTGTGCCGACCCGATCGGCGGAGTCGCCTGGCAGGCCAGGACGACCGGGGTGTCCGCGGCCGCGGCGGTCGGAGCGAACAGCCCGACCGCGGCCACGCCGCCGGCGAGCACGACCGAGGCACGTCGCAGAGCAGAGGTCATTCCCATGAGGGTTCTCCCGCGAAGCCTGAGGTGGGGGGTGAGGGTGGGGCGCACGAGCGTCGGGGCGTGGGGTACCTGAGCCGCCCGGCCACCCGGCGGCCCGGCACAGGCCGGGCGAATTCAGCATGGGCGCGTCAGGGACCCCCAACAATCCTGCTGCGCAAGGTAGTTGCGGCACTTTCCGGCCATTCTCCGGCCGCGCCCGCCCACGGGGTGCCGCCGCCGGGCCTCACGGCTGGTCGGCGGCGGCCTCGCGTTCGCGGCGCTGCCGGTGCTCGGTGCGGATGCCGCACCAGGCGGTGCAGGCCAGGCTGGCGGCGATGATTCCTTCGGCCCAGAAGAACGCGAGGTAGTCGATCAGCGATCCGATCGGCGGTGAGCCGGGGGCGGCGTTGCGCATGCCGATCAGGGCGAACAGGCTGGCCGCCATCCAGCCCAGGGAGGGCCAGACCAGGCCCTCGCGCTTGCGGTAGAGCACCTCGGCGGCGCCGAGGACGGCCAGGGCGATGGCCCACATCGCCGCGATCATGAACCAGGCGAGGATGAAGGTGCTGCGGGAGCGGGTGATCTTCGCGTCCAGGGCCACGGCGCCGGTGGCCCCGGCCGTGGCCTGCGGGCGCACGACGAAGAACGGGTCGGTGTCGGTGAGGACCAGGCCGACCGGGACGGGGGTGGCGCCGCTGGTGGCCGTGAAGCCGGCCTCCATGCGGTAGCGGTCGAAGGGGTAGTCGGTGATGGTGCCGTCGTACATCCCGACGTGGACGAGCTGGGGCGCCGCGCTCTCGCCCTCGGCTGCCCGGATGGTCGTCCTGGGTGTGCCGGTGACGGTGATCTCGACGGGTCGACTGAAGGCCTGGCCGTCGGCGCCGGCGGCGAGCCTGCCGTGCGGTACGGGCGTGATGTAGAGCGTCAGTTGCTGGGCCGCCGGGTCCACGTCCTGGGCGGTGACGTCGAGTTCGATCCAGTCCTGGGCCGAGGGGATCGCCAGTTCGCGGGTCTGCTCCCGGGTGTTGCGCTCGTTGAGGTACAGCCCGATCCCGCTCCCGCACAGGGCGACGACCATCGCCAGGACGACGGCGAACCGCCAGCGGTGGCGAGGAGCGCGGCGCGCAACCGGGCTGGTCGCGCTGGTGTCATCGGTGGTGACCTGCACGGTCGTCCTTCCTGAAGCTGTGGAGTCGGGGCGGCGGCCGACGCGTGCGCGGCGGAGGCCCTGGCGGCCCGCCTCCGTGGGGGGGTGGACGGGCCGCCAGGGGGCACGGAGCCCGCGCTGCGGCGGGCTGGTCCTGGGACCGGGGGTGCCCCCGCATCTTTTACTAGACTGAAAATTCAGTCAAATTCAGAGAGAGCGGTGATCTGCGGCGCACGGCGCCGAGGGGCCGGGCGCCGCACACCGCCGATGAGGCCCTGGCGACGAGGGGCCACGAGTGCGAGCAGGGTCCAGCTGGAGTACGGGTCCGATGGGGCGGCCGTCGCACGTCCCGGCGCCCTTCATCAGCGGACGGGCCGGCTCACAGGCTTGACCGATTTTTCAGTCAATGAAAGTGTTGACGGCGAGCTCGAAGTTCACCGGCTCCCGCCTCGGCATCCACGTCGCCAACGGCGCCGTCGTCGCCGCTTCGTTCGGCACCGTCCCGCTCGGCAACCGCTTCGTTCGGCAACGCCTCGTTCGGCGACCGCCGCCTCGACGCCGGCAGCCGCGACAACCAGCGCTACCCCATGACCGGAGAATCCCGGTGCGACACGAAGTCGCTTCGCCCAAGCAGACGACCTGCAAGAGGAAGGAGTGAACAGGTAGGCCGTCTCGGACCAGTGTCCAGGGTCCGTCCCC
>NZ_JBHWIO010000083.1:37347-39149 GCF_042732075.1 Kitasatospora sp. NPDC059812 | reverse complement strand
GCGGTTTCGCCGCACTCGGGTCCCGTCGGGTGGTGGCCCGCCGCCCGGGCGGCGCCCCCCCCCGCCCCCCCCCGCCCCGCCCCGGCCCCGCGCCCCCCCCCCCCGGGGGCCCCCGGCGGTTCACAGCTCCCCGCGGGCCCTGGATGATGGAGTCTGGGAGAACGCCGGACACGGCGTCCAACCGCCCTCCGAACACCGGGAGCTGACACATGACCGCGAAGCCGACGACCGCCACCGACATCCTGATCGTCGGTGCCGGACCGACCGGACTGCTACTGGCCGGCGATCTCGCCGCGGCCGGGGTCGGCGTCACCGTCCTGGAGAAGCGCGGCGCCGAGTCCAACCTGACCCGGGCCTTCGCCGTGCACGCCCGCAGCCTGGAGCTCCTGGACGCCCGCGGCCTCGCCGACGACCTCATCGCCACCGGCCGCCCGGTCACCGGCCTGAGGATGTTCGACCGCTTCGGCATCGACCTGAGCTCGCTGCCCACCCGCTTCCCGTTCGTCCTGATCACGCCGCAGTACCACGTCGAACGGCTGCTCCAGGAGCGCGCCGAGCAGGCCGGCGCGACCATCCTGCGCGGCGCCGAGGTCACCGCCCTGCGCCAGGACGCCGAGGGCGTCACCCTGGAGACCCGCGACGGGAACACCTTCACCGCCCGGTACGCGGTCGGCACCGACGGCGTCCGCTCCACCGTGCGCGACCTGCTCGGCATCCCGTTCCCCGGCGAGTCCGTGGTCGACTCGGTGATGCTCGCCGACGTCCGGCTGGAGCGCGAGCCCGCCGACACCATCACCGTTGGCGCCAACGAGACCGGCTTCTCCTTCCTCGCCCCCTTCGGCGACGGCTGGTACCGGCTGATCGCCTGGGACCGCAAGGAGCGGCAGCCGGACGGCACCACCCCCTCCCCGGAGCGCCTCGCCGCCATCGCCCGGACCACCCTCGGCGAGGACTACGGCCTGCACGACGTCCGCTGGAGCTCCACCTTCCACAGCGACGAGCGCCAGGCCCCCAACTACCGCTCCGGCCGGGTCTTCCTGGCCGGCGACGCCGCGCACTGCCACTCCCCGGCCGGCGGCCAGGGCATGAACACCGGCCTCCAGGACGCTGCCAACCTGTCCTGGAAGCTCGCCGCCGCCCTCCAGGGCCGCGCCACCGACGCCCTGCTCGACACCTACCAGAGCGAACGGCACCCGGTCGGCCGGACGGTGCTGCGCACCTCCGGCGCGCTGATCCGGCTCGCCCTCGCCGAGTCCGCCCCCACCCGCGCACTGCGCGGGGCGCTCACCACGCTCGGCGGCCACCTCGACCTGGTCACCGAGCGCGGCGCCCGGATGGTCTCCGGCATCGACATCTCCTACCCGGCCCCGAAGGACGCCCACCCGCAGGTCGGCAAGCGCGTCCCGGACCTGCGGCTGACGGCGCTGCGCAAGCCCGTCGAGGGCGCCCCGGCCGCCCCCGAGCGGCTCTACGAGGCGCTGCGCGAGGGGAAGTTCGTCCTGGTCAGCAACGACGAACTGGCCGCCGCCGAGCCCTGGGCGGACCGCATGGTCACCGCCGCCCCGGCCGACCCGCACGGCAAGCTGCGCGACACCGTCCTGCTGATCCGCCCGGACGGCTACGCCGCCTGGGGCGCCGTCGACCCCGGCCAGGGCGAGCTCCGCACCGCCCTCACCGCCTGGCTCGGCACCCCCTGACCCCCGCCGGGGGGGGGGGGGGGGGGGGGGGGGGGGGCCACACGCCCCCAAACAGCCCACGCGAAAGCCACAAACCAACACAGAACAACCACAAGAACGCGCCAA
>NZ_JBHWIO010000083.1:6517-37337 GCF_042732075.1 Kitasatospora sp. NPDC059812 | reverse complement strand
TGGGGTGGGGTGCGTGGTGGGTGTGTGTCTCTGTCCTGCCGGCGGGGGGGGGGGGGGGGGGGGGGGGGCCCCGCCCCCCCGCCCCGGCCTGCCGTCAGAGCTTCCAGGCCCACCGTCAGACCCTCCCGGCCCCCTCCGTCGGCCCCTCCCGGCCCGACGTCAGAGCAGCTTCCGGGCCGCGCCTTTCACATAGTCCCGCGCCGCCCGCGCCCGATTTCCGCGCGTCGTCATTCGGCCCACGCCGGCCGTGCTTCCCGCCCGGCCCCACCCGATTCCACGTCCGTCCCTTCCGCCCCCCACCGGTAGGGACCGGTTCCGGAATCCGGGCCATTCACTGTATGGAATCCCCGCATTCCGGGTGTCCACAGTTGACTGTTTTTTAGCAACGAATTGCTTGACCATGAGCCACTTTGCGCACTGGTTCTGTCATGTTCTAGCCAGCGTTTTCGACTCCGGAACGCTCTGGCCCCTTGCCGGCCCCCACAGCCGGCCAGAGGAGGATCCGTTGCGCCCCCGCTCCCTTGCCCTCGCCGCGGCGATAGCCGTACTGCCGCTGACCGCCGTCTCGCTCGGTGTCTCCACCGCGCAGGCCGCCCCCGCTCCCCGTGTCGCGCTCCCGAACACCGTCAACCCGGCGGTGGCCCACTCGGAGAAGAAGGGCGACGTCCCGGCCGAGCAGCAGATCTCGGTGGCCGTCAGCCTGAAGCTGCGTGACACCGCCGCCCTGGACCACTTCCTCACCGCGGTCGCCACCCCCGGCACCCCCGAGTTCGGCAAGTACCTGACGCCGGAGCAGTTCACCGCCCGGTTCGGGCCGACCCAGGCCGCCGTCGACCAGGTCAAGACCTACCTGGCCGCCCAGGGCCTGACCGTCACCGAGGTGAGCGCCAACCGCCAGGTGGTCAGCGCCCACGGCACCAACGCGCAGATCTCGCAGGCCTTCGGCACCCACGAGAGCTCCTACGTCGACCCGCAGCTGCAGCGCGCCTTCTTCGCCAACGACGCCGCCGCCTCCGTCCCGGCCGACCTGGCCGACGTGGTCCAGGGCGTGAGCGGCCTGGACAACCACGCGGTCCGCAAGAACCGCCTGGCCAAGCCGAACTCGGTCACCCCGCACACCGCCTCCTCGACCCCGAGCGGCTTCGGCCCGTCGCAGTACGACGGCGCCTACAACCTGAACAAGACCGGCGCCGACGGCACCGGCACGACGGTCGCCCTCTGGGAGTTCGACGGCTACTCGTCCTCCAACCTGACCACCTACGACTCGCAGTACGGCCTGTCCGGCCCGGCCGTCTCCACGGTCTCGGTGGACGGCGCCAACTACGACTCCGCCCCCGGCCAGGGCCAGGGCGAGGTCGAGCTGGACAGCGAGATCGTCCGCGGCGCGGCGCCGAAGGCGACCCAGCTGGTCTACGAGGCGCCCAACAGCGACCAGGGCGAGATCGACATGGCCAACAAGATCGTGGCCGACAACCAGGTCTCGGTCATCTCGATCTCGTGGGGCTCCTGCGAGCCGGACACCACCGCCGCCTCGATGACGGCCGTGGACAACGCCTTCAAGCAGGCCGCCGCCCAGGGCATCTCGATCTTCTCCGCCTCCGGTGACGACGGCTCCCGCGACTGCACCCGCTCCACCAGCGGCTCGTCGGTCAAGGCGGTCGACTTCCCGGCGTCCAGCCCGCACCAGACCGGCGTCGGCGGCACCAACCTCCAGGTGTCCGGCACCTCGTACTCCTCGGAGAGCGCCTGGAGCAGCGCCGGCGGCGGCGTCTCCACCGTGTTCGCCAAGCCGACCTGGCAGACCGGCACCGGCAGCGGCACCATGCGCACCGTCCCGGACGTCTCCTCCAACGCTGACCCGGCGAGCGGCTTCGCGATCTACACGGCCGGCTCCTGGCAGGTCTACGGCGGCACCAGCGCGGCGGCGCCGCTGTGGGCCGGCTACGCGGCCCAGTTCAACCAGAAGGCCAAGGCGGCCGGCCAGCCGGTGCTGGGCGAGGCGAGCCCGAAGCTGTACGCGGTCGCGAACAGCAGCAACTACTCGGGTGCCTTCCACGACGTGACCAGCGGCTCCAACCAGGACTTCCCGGCCGGTACGGGCTACGACCAGGTCACCGGCTGGGGCACCCCGATCGCCGACGGCCTGACCACCGCCCTGCTCGGCGGCGGCTCCACCACCCCGCCCGGCGGCTGCACCGCGGCCCAGCTGATCGGCAACGGCGGCTTCGAGACCGGCACCGCCGCCCCGTGGACCACCTCCAGCGGCGTGGTCGACAACAGCTCCTCGCAGGCGGCCCACTCGGGCAGCTGGAAGGCCTGGCTGGACGGCTACGGCAGCGCCCACACCGACACCCTGTCGCAGACCGTCTCGGTGCCGGCCGGCTGCAAGTCCGCCAGCCTCACCTTCTGGCTGCACATCGACACCGCGGAGACCGGCACCACCGCGTACGACAAGCTGACCGTCCAGGCCAACGGCACCACGCTGGCGACGTACTCCAACGTCAACGCCGCCGCCGGCTACGTGAAGCGCACCCTGGACCTCTCCTCCTTCGCCGGCAAGAGCGTGACCATCAAGTTCACCGGCACCGAGGACGGCTCCAACCAGACCAGCTTCGTGATCGACGACGTCGCGCTGAACGTCAACTGACCACCAGCGGGTAGCACCACCTGACCCCCGCCGGGGCGGCGCCGACAGGGCCCGCCCCGGCGGTGTGCGTCCGCCCGTCCCGGCGGGCGGCGCGGGCGGACGGCGAGGGCGTGTGTTTCCGAACTGTTTCAAGATCACTAACCCTTCGGTTCACCTGCCGTGACCCCTGTCATACGCACGACTGATGACGTAGCCTCTCGACCGTGCATAGGGTTCCCCAAAGCTCGGTGAAGCCGTCGGCGGCGAGCCTCGGCGCCGGCCAGGCCCCTCCGAACTCACCTGGCGGGGAGGGTCACCGCATGGCCGCACAGCAGCCTCAGGACTCCGCGCGACTCCGGCTGGTCGGACTGCGCCCGGAGCGCCCCGGCCCGTCCGTACCCGCACCGCCTCCGGCACCCGCGCACGCCGGGCGGGCCACCGCCCCGGGCGGCTTCGCGGACACCCTGCACCTGGCCATCGAGGCCAGCGGCCTCAGCCTGGACAGGATCAGAGCCGCCCTCACCCAACGTGGCGTCAGAGTCAGTGTCACGACGCTGAGTTACTGGCGGCGCGGGCGCAGCCAGCCCGAACGGGCCAGCTCGCTGAGGGCCGTCCACCTGCTGGAGGAACTGCTCGGACTGCCGCACAGCGCGCTCACCTCGCTGCTCGGCCCGCCCCGCCCGCGCGGCCGCTGGGCCGCCGTCGCGAACACCTGCCACCTCGGCCTGGAGGACGTCTGGCCGGGCGAACGGCAGATCGCGGACATCTTCGCCGAGCTGGACGCCCCGCCGCAGGGCGAACTGGAGCGGCTGAGCATCCACGACTCGTACTACGTGGACGCCGAGCGGCGCGGCAACCTGCTGCGGATGCGCCAGGTGGTGCGCGCCACCGTCGGCGGCGTGGGCCGCTGCCTGGTCGTGCACAAGGCCGACGAGGAGGCGACCGGCTGCCCGGAGATCACCTCGGTGCGGCACGGCCGGCTGGGCCGGGTCCGGCGCCGCCCGGAGGCCGGCCTGACCGTCGGCGAGCTGATGCTGGACCGCCCGCTGGCGCTCGGCGACAGCACGGTCTTCGAGTACGAGGTGGAGATCCCGCCGGGCGGCCCGACGCTGGAGTACAGCCGCCGCTTCGCCACCCCGGTGCGCGAGTACGTGCTCCAGGTGCACTTCGACCCGGCGGCCGTCCCCGCACACTGCGAGCGCTACGACCGCGAGCCGGGCGCGGACGTCGACCACCGCCGCGAGCAGCTCTGGATCGGCGCCTCCGCGAGTGCCCACGTGCTCGCCCCGGACCAGCAGCCCGGGCACATCGGCATCCGCTGGGAGTGGCAGTAGCCGCCCCCCCCCCGGCGTCCAGTCATCCCTGACATCCAGCCGCCCCTGCCGTCCTCGAACCGGCCCGTGCACCCCCGCCACGCCTGACCGGCCGCCAGGCCCCGCACCGGCACTACCGTCTCCTCCTCGCCCCCGCCACGCCCGGGCCGCCGAACGGTTGTCACCCGTCCGGCGCAATCCGCCGTGCCACCTTCCGCCCGCTTTGGGACTTTGGTCCCGATAACACGCGGGGCCGGCCCGGGAAGGCCAGTCCTGTCACGCCGTCAGGCGTCGACCAGGAAGACCGCAGGAAAGAGGCGGAGCATGACCCGTACCGACCACCTGTCCCCGCTGCTGGAGTTCGACGAGGTCGAACCGGACGAGGACTGCATATGCGGGGGCTGCAGCGCCCGCCGCCGCGCCCGGCTGCACGCCGCACCGGTCCACGAGGGCGGGCACGCCGCGGCCCGCAGCATCCGCCGCCGGGCCGCCGTGCTGATGGCCGCCGTCGGCACCGCGGTGGGCGGCGGGACGGCCGCCGCCGGACACGCCACCGCCGCCCCCACCCCCGGCCCCACCCCGGGCGGCAGCAGCACCGCCCAGCCCCCGCAGACCCCGCAGGGCGAGGTCAGCGGCCTCTACGGACAAGCGCCCGGCGCCCGCGCCTTCGCCGCCCCGCGCGCCGCCACCCAGCCGCCCACCCGGGCGCAGATCATCCAGCGCGCCCAGGGCTGGGTCGACCAGCAGGTGCCGTACGGCATGGGCAGCTACTGGTCGGACGGCTACCGCCAGGACTGCTCCGGCTTCGTCTCGATGGCCTGGGGCCTCGGCAGCAGCCAGACCACCTGGACCCTGCCGAACTTCGCCGAGCGGATCGGCAAGGCCGACCTCCAGCCCGGCGACGTGCTGATCTACAACAACCCGGCCAGCCCGCAGTCCGGGTCGCACGTGACGATCTTCGGCGGCTGGACGGACTCCTCCCTCACCCGCTACCTCGCCTACGAGCAGACCTCCCCCGGCACCAAGAAGCGCGACACCCCGTACGCCTACTGGAACAACTCCGGCGCCTACGTCCCGTACCGCTACACCGGCCTGTCCGGCGGCAGCAACGACGGCGCCCCGGCCACCGCCTTCCCGGGCGCGGACAAGTTCGGCCCCGGCGCGAACAACGCGTACGTCACCGAGCTCGGCCGGCTGCTGGTGCAGCGCGGTGGCGCCCGGTTCTACTCCGAGGGGCCCGACCCGCGCTGGGGCGAGGCCGACCGGCGGGCCACCCAGGCCTTCCAGGAGGCCCAGGGCTGGCGCGGCGCCGAGGCCGACGGCATCCCCGGCAAGGACACCTGGGACTACCTGGTCAACGGCAAGGGCCGCGCCATCGGCGCCGGCACCACCCCGCTGCCGCCGCCGGTCCAGCCCGGCACCGGGGCGCCCGCCTTCCCCGGCCGGCAGTACTTCGGCCCGGGTCAGAACAACGACCAGGTCCGCCTGCTGGGCGAGCAGCTGGTCCGCAAGGGCTTCGGCGGCTCGTACGGCGTCGGCCCCGGCCCGCGCTGGAGCGAGAGCGACCGGCGGGCCGTCCAGGCCTTCCAGCAGGCCCAGGGCTGGCGCGGTGCCGAGGCCGACGGCTACCCCGGCCCGGACACCTGGCGCCGGCTCTTCGCCTAGCCCGTGAACGGCGTGGTGCCCGCCCGGCGGGCGCCACGCCTCACCCCTGCGGCTTCGACGACATCCAGTGGAAGAGGCCCATCGCCACGCTGGTGGCCAGGTTGAAGCTGGACACCCCCGGCTGCATCGGCACCGAGACCAGGTGGTCCGCCCGCGCCTTGAGCTCCGCCGAGACCCCGTGCCGCTCGGTGCCGAAGGCGAGCAGCGCGTCGTCCGGGAACGGCAGCGTCCGGATGTCCGCGCCCTCCGGGTCCAGCACGTACAGCGGCCCGGCGGGCAGCTCCGGCAGGACCAGCCGCTCCACCGCGGTGGCGAAGTGCAGGCCCGCGCTGCCGCGCAGCACGGTCGGGTGCCAGGGGTCCAGATCGCCGGTGGTCACCACGCCGGTGGCGCCGAAGCCGGCCGCCAGCCGGATCACCGCCCCGACGTTGCCCAGGTTACGCGGGTTCTCCAGCAGCACCACCGGGGCCGGGCGCGGGCGCCGGGCCAGGGCCGCCAGGTTCGCCCCGACGGACGGCCGCGCGGCCAGGGCGACCACCCCGGTCGGGTGCAGCCGGGGTGCCAGCGTCCGCAGCCGGTCCTCGGGCAGTTCCACCGCCAGCGTGTCCAGTGCCGGGGCGACGTCCGGCGCCAGTTCCCCGGCCAGGGCCAGCAGCGCCGCCCGGTCGGCGGTCAGCACCCGCCGGACGTCCCCGCCGAAGCGCAGCGCGTGCTTCAGCGGGTGGAACCCGTCCAGCAGGACGGCCCCCGGCTCCCGCTCCGCCGCCCGCCACGCCCGCAGCACCTCGTCGTCCATGGCGTTCATGGCGTTCACTCTGCCACCTCGTCCGAGGCCGTCTGATCCAGGGCCACCTGATCCAGGACCGTCTGATCCAGGACCGCCTGATCCGGGGCCACCCCGACCGGGACGATCCCGCCGGGGTCGGGCTCGCCCGGGTCGGGCTCGCCGGGGCGGCCGGCGGCGGAGATCACCTCGTCGAAGCCGAGCGGCCGGCCGGTCGGGCCGTCCGGATCGGCGGCCAGCCCGGCGAGCGCGAGGTCGAGGTGCCGGTGGACCAGCGAGCCGTCCGCGTCGAGCGCGGCCAGCGCGCCCGGCAGCGGGCGGGACACCCGGACGCAGAGCAGCACCAGGTCGCCCATCCCCATGTCGGCCCGCAGCCGCCCGGCGTCCTGGGCGGCGCGCAGCAGTGCCTCGACGGCGGTGACGGCGTCGCGGCGGACGGCGACCAGGTCCTCGTCCACCACCAGCCGCTCCAGCAGCACCACGATCGCCGCGCCCATCCGCAGGTCGGCGGCGGCGTGCACGAAGCGGCGCAGCGCCCGGTACGGGTCGGTCTCGTCGCGGCGGGCCTGTGCGGCGGCCTCGGCGAGCCGGGCCAGCAGGTCGGTGACCAGGGCGCGGACCAGGGCCTCCCGGTCGGGGAAGCGCCGGTAGAGGGTGGCCGGGCCTACCCCGGCCCGCCGGACCACGGCGTCCAGCGGGGCGTCCGGGCCCCGTTCCAGGAACACCTCGCAGGCGGCGTCCAGGATCCTGCGCCGGCTGCGTTCCGCGTCGGCCCTCATCGGCAACTCCCTAACCGGAGAAATTCTCTCCCCCTATGCTAGCGTCCAGTGAAGCGGAGAAAATCTCTCCGCATCGTTGAGGAGCCGAGGAGTGACGCCGTGACCACCACTGCGCTCACCGTCCACACCGACATCGACGGCACCAGCCACCCGCGCGAGGCCGTCCTCGCCTGGGAGCTCGACCGCGCCCGCACCGCCCTGCGCCTGCTCAAGCAGCGCCTCGGCGACGACCGGACGCGCGAACTGCTCACCCCCGACACCACCGCCGCCGACACCGCCCTGGCCGCCTGGGCCCACGCCTCCGGCGGCCGGTGGAGCACCGCCGTCACCGAGCTCACCGCCACCGGCATCGACGCCGACCGCTTCCTCACCTGGTGGCAGGGCCGCCTGCACGCCCCCGACCGGGACGCCCTGCTCGCCGCCAACCCCGAGCACGACCTGGCCGACTCCACCGGCGAACGGGTCGAGATCATCGAGACCCTCGGCACCGGCCCGGCCCGCTTCTTCCTGCGCTTCCACGACGACGTCCCGATCGCCGGGCCCGGCCACCAGGCCTTCCCGGTCCGCATCGGCGGCACCGGCACCCTCGCCGACGGCACCGAGGTGCTGCGGGTGATGCACGAGTTCGCCGACACCCCGGACGGCCTGCGGATCCGCCTCACCGTCCAGTTCCCCGAGGCCGCCCCCGCCCTCCTCGGCACCGGCCACCAGTGGCACTTCGCCTGCGAGTTCGCCAACTGGCTGGAGGCCGCCGCCCGCGCCGCCTGACGCCCCGGCGCCGTTCGCCTCCCCGACGTTCGCCCCCCTCCGTTCGCCCCCGCCGTTCGCCCTTCCAGGAGGGGCGAACGGCGCCTACTGCGGCCCCCGCACGTCCTCCCGCCCCCGCAGCGCCCGCTCCAGGTCCTTCAGCGCCTGCCCCAGCAGCCGCGTCCCCGCCCGCACCACGTCCCGCTGCACCCCCGCCGGCGCCTGCGCCAGCCGTTCCTCCAGCCGCGCCTGCGCCTCCCGCACGGCGCCGAACTCCACCGGCTGCCCGGTGAGCAGCGCCGCCCCCGCGAGCGCCGTGGCCAGCCGCAGCTCCTCCGCGTACTCCGCCGTCCCCGGCACCGGGTCGGCGTCGGCGGCCGGCAGGTGCGCCTCCAGCAGGACGGCGACCCGCCCCAGGTGCCCGACGGCCGCCCGGGCCCGGTCGACCTGGCGCCGGGACACCCCGGGCAGCCCGGAGGCGTGCCGGCCCGGTTCGGCGTCGGCGCGCTGCATGGCCTGGAGCAGTTCCGAGCGGGCCTCCCGGGAGTCCAGCAGCGCGGCCCGCACCGCCCGCCCGCGCGGCGCGGCCGGGTCCTCGTAGCAGGCGACCACCGCGGCCGCGTACCGCCCGGCGGCGGCGAGCCACTCGGCCAGCCGCTCCCCGAGCCGGGCGGTCTGCCAGGTCGGGAAGAGCGCGTACGTCACCAGCGCCACCGACCCGCCGAGCAGGGTGAGCCCGACCCGTTCGAAGGCCGTCGTGAGCGGGTTCCCGGCCTGGAGCCCGAGCAGGAACACCACGTACGTCGAGATCCCGACCGTCGTCAGCGCGTACCCGGTCTGGAACGCGAGGTACGACCCGCCGATGCACAGCACGGCCAGCGCGGCCAGCACCCACTCCCCGGGGTGGGTGAGCTGCACCACCAGCGTCGAGACGGCGACCCCGACGACCGTCCCGGCCAGCCGGGCGACACCCCGGCTGTAGGTCTGGGCGAAGTCCGGCCGCATCACCATCGCGGCGGTCATCGGCGCCCAGTAGCCGTGGTGGAAGCCGACCAGCCGGGCCAGCAGGTAGGCGACGGTGACCACCCCGGCGAGCCGGACGGCGTGCTGGAAGATCGCCGAGCGCGGCCGCAGCTGCCGGCGCACCGTCCGCAGCGCGACCGGCAGCATTCGGAGGATCGACGGCTTGTGCAGCGCCCCGCCCGCGCCGATCACGGGCGTGGTGATGGTGTCCGCGTCGCCCCGCTCCAGCGTGTCCGCGGCCTTGCGCAGCAGCCCGCCCAGCCGGCGGGCCGACCGCCGGGCCGCCCCCTGCAGCCGCGGCCCCTCGTCCGGCGGGACCAGGGTGAGCGTGGGCGCCGAGCGGGGCAGCCGGACGGGGTCGCCGGTGCGGACGGCCCGGGCCAGGGCGTCCATGACCTCGGCGGCGGCCGCCAGCACCTCACGGGCCCGGTCGCGTTCGGGCCCCTCCTCCGGGGCGCCCACCTTGGGGTCGGCGAGCGCGGCCAGGGTGGGCCGGATGCGCTCGGCGAGGCCGCGCAGGCCGCGCAGTTCGGCCGGCCGGTGGCGGTCCTGCCAGGGGGTCAGGGCGGCGGCGTGCCGGGCCGTCATGAACGGCGCCGGGTCGACGTGCGCGGTCGGATCCTGCCTCAACCTGCGCGCGTAGTCGGCGAGTTCCGCGTAGGTGTCGGCGAGGGCGTCCCGCTGGGCACTCCAGCTCCCGATCGGCCACAGGGTGATGACGACGGCTTGGACGACCCCGCCGAGGGCGGCGACCAGCCCGTGTCCGAGCGCGGCGGTCGCGCTGACCGGGAGCTGGACGACGATCAGCATCACCGAGACGGTGTTGGTCGCGACCACCCCGGCGGTCGGCCCGATCGCCCAGGCGAGCCCGGCGCCGAAGGCCCACACCGCGAGCAGCACCGGGAACAACCCGGGGACCCCGGCCGCCAGGTAGCCGAGGAAGGTGCTGACCCCGAGCCCGGCCCCGGCCGCGACGGCGAGGCTGGCCCGGGGCCGGAAGCTGCGCTGGAAGGTGGCCGTGCCGGCGATGAAGGCGCCCATCGCGGCCGAGGTGGCGAGCCCGACCCCGCCGAGCGCGAGGGTGGGGAAGAGCACCAACGCCACCGCGACGGCCCCGCGCAGGGCCCGCTTGGGGTCGGTGAGCGCCCGGTCGAGGGTGAGTCCGGTCCGCGCGGTGTCGCGAAGGGCGGCGAACCAGGACATACGGGTCAGCCTAGGCGACCGGCGCTCGTGACCGCCGGATCCGCCGCAGCCGCGCCGCCGCCCAGAGCAGCGCGCCGGTCGGCAGGAACACCGCGTCCGCCGCGATCATCGCGAGCGAGAACACCGGCAGCCCGAGCAGCAGCGCGATCCCCAGGTGCTCGGCCAGCAGCACGGCCAGCAGCACGTTCTTGACCCGCCGGTTGAGCAGCGTGAACGGGAACGCGACCTGCACGACCACCGTGCCGTACGAGATCAGGAAGACCGGCAGCAGCGCCGAGCCGACCAGCCCGGACAGCCACGGCCAGGGCGTGAAGTAGTCCAGGTGCAGCGGGTAGTACAGCGCGGTGCCGTCCTGCCAACGCGAGCCCTGCACCTTGTACCAGCCGGCCGTCGCGTAGATCAGCACCACCTCGACGGCGATCACCAGCATCGCGCAGTTGTGCACCATGTTCGCCAGCGCGTCGAGCACCGCGCGCGGTTCGCCGTCCGGCCGCAGCCGCCCGAGCGTCCACCAGAGCCCGGCCACCGCCCAGAGCCCCCAGAACAACGGCGCCCAGCCGACGTACGGGAAGGTCCGGACCGTCCAGGTGAGGCTCTCACCGGAGAAGCCGCCGACCTGGCAGGCCGCCAGGACGGCGCCGAGCAGCACCCAGAGCACCACCCCGGCCCGCCCCGGCCGGGCCCGCCGGGCGTCCAGCGACCACACCTCGGCACAGCGGGTGAAGACCAGGTAGACCGCCATCAGGTGGACGACGTTGTCACCGCCGTCGCCGAGGAAGACGTTGCGGTTCTGCAGCGACAGCACGGTGACCAGGAACAGCACCGCACTCGCCCTGGTCCGCCAGCCCAGCACCACCGCGACGGCGGCCAGCACCGCCAGGTGGTAGACCAGCTCGGACCAGGGCCGCCCGCCGAACCA
This sequence comes from Kitasatospora sp. NPDC059812, assembly GCF_042732075.1. Taxonomy (NCBI): domain Bacteria; kingdom Bacillati; phylum Actinomycetota; class Actinomycetes; order Kitasatosporales; family Streptomycetaceae; genus Kitasatospora; species Kitasatospora sp. NPDC059812. The sequence continues at coordinate 26,278 of NZ_JBHWIO010000083.1, read as the reverse complement.
CGGCAGCACGGTGAACGCCCCGTTGTCGGTCAGCAGCCGCTCGGCCAGGTCCATCGACCAGGGCGACCGGTCCCCGTACAGCACCCGCCGGTTGGGCCACTCGCGCAGCAGGTAGGCGAGCCAGACCAGCCCGAAGCCGATCCGCACCACGGCGGCCTGGTGGCGGCCCAGCGCGCGCCCGGTGAAGGCCGCCATCGCCCGGGCGGCCAGGTCGGTCGGGCCGGGCCCGCGCGGCGCCGGGTCGGGCCGGGGCCCGGGGGCCGAGCCGGCGCCGGGCGGTTGCCCGGCCTGGCGCGGGATGCCCTCCGACCACCGCTGCTCGGGCTGCGGCGATACCTCCGGCGAGAACTCGGGCGAGAACTCGGACGCCACGTCGGGCGAGAGTTCGGGCGACACCTCCGGCGACACCTCGCTCACCCGAGCTCCCGGTAGTCCTCGTCGTCCACCGGCCACCAGGGCAGCTCCCGCACCTTCGGCGCCGGTGGCGCGGCCTCGCCGCTCCAGGACGGCGGCGGGACGGTCACCGCGGTGGCCCGGAACTCGATCTCCAGGATCCGCTCGCCGTCCACCTCCCGGCCGATCCGTTGCAGCGCGATCCGCTTGAGGTACTGCTCGGCGAGCCTGCCGCGGGTGTTGGTCAGCGCCTCGTCCTGCGGGTTGTGCGAGCCGTCGTAGAAGTCCCAGGCCCGGCGCAGCACGTTCTGGTCGACGTGGCTGGGGGCGGGGTTGTGCCGGATCGCGGCGAGGTCCTGCGCGGTCAGCCCGGTCCAGTCGCGGGTGCGGGTGGTGCCGTCGGCGGCGGCCGTGCGCACCCGGGCGTCCAGGCTGACGTTCTGCTGCAGCGGATTCGGCGCGAACAGCCGCCAGTTCTGCTCGAACTCCGGGTACACCAGGCCGTCGACCTCGTCCCGGTACTGCCGGGACAGCGAGTTGGCCGGCGCGACGTGCAGGAACACCGCCGCGAGGAAGAGCCCGGTGCCGACCACCAGCACCGCCGCGGTCAGGCCGAGTACGAGCTGCGCGGGCGTCGACCAGACCCGTCCGGCGGCCGGGCGGTCCGTCGTCTCCGTCATGGCCTCCCCGGCCCGGTCGGCGCGCCGCCCGGGTCCCGTCCCGGCGCGGTCGCGCGCCCATCCTGCCCTACCGGGCGAACACGACGGTGCCGGACGGGGCCACCGGACCACCGGACCACGGGGCTACGAGGCCACAGACCTACAGACCTACAGGACGAAGGCGTCCTGGTCGGTGCTGCTCACCATCGGACGGCCCGCGCCCTCCCAGGCGTACATGCCGCCGTCCACGTTCACCGCGTCCCGGCCCTGCTGCACCAGGTACTGGACGACCTGCGCGGAGCGGCCGCCGACCCGGCAGAGCACGTACAGCTTCCCGTCCGGCAGTTCGCCGATCCGGGCGATGACCTCGCCGAGCGGGATGTGCAGCGCGCCGTCCACGTGGCCGGCGTCCCACTCGTCCTGCTCGCGCACGTCCAGCAGGGCTGCGTCGGCGGGCACTGCGGCGGCGGTGGTGGAGGGGATCTGCGCGAACATCGTGTGGCTCTCCTGGGGCTGGGTCGGGTCGGTGCCATTGTCGCCCACCGGCTGCCGGTGGCCGTCGCCCGCCGCGGCCGGGGCGCCGAGCAGCCGCTCCAGTTCGGCCTGCTGGGCGGCGGCCTTGGCGAGCAGTTCCTCGGCGAGCTGCTCCAGCAGCCGGTCCGGGTCCTGCGGGGCCAGCGCGAGCAGCTGGCCCATCGGGGTCTGTTCCAGCCGGACCTGCTCGGTGGCGGTCTCGGTGATCTTGCCGGTCAGCCACTCCAGCCGGCGGCGCAGCCACTCCAGCCGGTCGGGGGAGTCGGCGCCGGGCGCGGCCTCGGGCGCGGTGGACCACTCGGCGGACAGGCCCTCCAGCGCGGCGGCGTCGCCGACCGCGTAGGCCTCGTTCACCCGGGCCAGGAACGCGGCCCGGCGCTGCTGCTCGGCCGGGTCGGTGCTGAGGTCGGGGTGGGCCCGGCGGACCAGCTCGCGGTAGATCCGCTGAGCGTCCCGCCCGGGGCGCACCCGGGCCGGCGCGGCGGGCGGCGGCGGGGCCGCCTCCTGCTCCCGGACGGAGTCGAACAGCGCGTCGAGGTCGGGCAGTTCGTCGACCTGCCGGCGGGCCTCGGCGGCCCGGCGGAGGTCCTCGGGGTGCCCGGTCCTGGCCGCGACCGCCTCGGCGACCAGCGCCTCCAGCTCGTCCAGCCGGGCGTAGAGCGGGCCCAGCAGCTGATGGTGGATCAGCGCGAAGTTGTCGATCTCGACCCGCAGCGTCTGCACGTCGACGTCCATGCTGAGCCAGGCGAGTTCGGCGGCGGCGACCCGCTCCTCCAGCTCCTGCTGCTGCGGGTCCGTCCAGCGGACGGGGCTCTGCGCGGTCACTTCTCGCCTCTGTCTCGTCCGGCCGGCTGCGTCCTGCGGAGCCGCCTCGCGGGGTGGCCCGGCCTGCCACCCTACCCTCGCGCGCGAAAGCCCCGTCCGGGTGAACGGGGAGTGCGAACCGGCGCGCGCCGCACGGCACGCAACCGATCCTGAGGAATCTCCCCGTTTCGCTATCACGCCCGGGCCGGTCCGTGCTTCGCTAGGGCGTGTCTGATGATTCGCGTCGGATCAGCGCGCGGCGTCGGGCACCCGGCGGACTCGTTCAGACACGCCCTCAAGCCCGGCACGATCCACAGGACACGCCCCGGGTTTCCGCACAGCGTGCCTTCCTCCGGAGAGACGGCCGCCTCCAGGCGTGGCGGCCAGGCGGGAGCAGACCGAATCCATGGTGGCCGAGTCCAACTCCACACCGCGTCCGGCGGACGCCGAGGCCGTACCGGGCGACCACCCGACCGGCGTGGCCGCCCTGGTCCGGCTCGCCCTCGTCCTGATCGACCGGGCCGGACGGATCGCCCAGTGGAGCCGGGCCGCCGAGGAACTGTTCGGGCACCGCGCCGAGGTCGCCCACGACCGGCCGGCCAGCGGACTGCTGCCCGCCGTGGAGCCGCTCGCCGCCCCCGGCCAGGCCGCCGGATCCGCCGTGCGCCGCCGCTGCGACGCCCTGGACACCCTGGCCGCGCTGACCGCCGACGGGCGCCCCTGGGCCGGCCAGCTGGCCGTCATCGACCGCGAGGAGCACCTGCGCGACGTGCTCTGGTGGGCCTGGCCGCTGCCCGACCCGTTCGGCGGCCTGCTCGCCCTCGCCGCCGACGCCCGACCGCTGCGCACCGCCGGCCCCCGACTCGCACTCGGCGAGCGGCTGCTGCCGTTCGCCGCCACCCCGCCCGCCCGGGGCGGCTTCCACCGGCTGGGCGCGGCCCTGACCCCGCCCGGCCGGCTGCGCGCCGGTCTGCTGTCGGCCGACCGGCTGGCCGGGCTGCTACCGGCCGGTTCGGCCGCCCGCCGGGCGCTGCTGCTCGACGTGCTGGACCAGGCCGGTCTGCCCGCCCTGCGGCTGGACCCGGCCACCGTGCTGCCGGTCCTGCCCGCCGACCCGCAGACCGCCGCCGCGCACGCCGCCGCCGGACTCGGCCGCCGCTACCCGACCGCCCAGCAGCGCGCCGCCCGGGTCGGCCCGCCGCCGCAGCCCGCGCAGTCCGCGCCCCCGGCCCGGACGGTCCGGGGGCGGACGCCCGGCCCGCTGCCGGCCCAGCGCGAGACCGCCGAGCGGTCCGCGGCCGCCCAGCCGTCCGGCGCCGTCGGCGCCCCGGCGGGCGTCCCACCGACCACCCCGACGACGACCACCCCGCCCCCGACCGCCCCGTCCCCGACCGGAGGAGGAGCCGCCATCGAGCCGGCCGCCGCCGAACCGCCCGCCAACGGCCGTCCGCCCCGCCGTAGCGACCAGCCCCCCACCGGCGCCGAGGGCGCCCCGTCCGGGCGGCTGAGCCCGTTCCTGACCAACGGGCAGGCCGGCGAGCAGCTAGCACTGCTGAACGAGGTCGGCGGCAAGGTCGGCACCACCCTGGACCTCGGCTTCACCGCGCACGAGCTCTGCCAGGTGCTGGTCCCCCGGGTCGCCGACTTCGCCTGCGTTGACCTGGTGGACGGGCTGATCTCCGACTCCGAGCTGCCGGCCGCCCGCCCGGACGACGACACCATGCTCCGCCGGGTCGCCCTGGTCTACAACGAGACCGGCGGCGCCTGGGACCACGTGCTGTCCGAGGGCTCGCTGGTCAGCATGCCTCGCCGCACCCCGCCGGGGATGGCCCTGCAGCTGAACCAGCCGGTCCTGGTCCCGGTGATCAGCGCGGACGTCGCGGTCGACTACGCGATCGCGCTCGGCGGGGCCCGGCTGGCCCAGGTGGTCTCCGGCCGCTCGATGCTGGTGGTGCCGCTGTCCGCCCGGGGCACCGTGCTGGGCATCCTCAAGCTGCTCCGGCTGCCGGACCGCGCCCCCTTCGACGAGAGCGACGCCGCCACCCTCAAGGAGCTGGCCGTCCGCGCCGCGCTCTCCCTGGACAACGCCCGGCTGCACCGCGCCGAGGCCAGGGTGGCCACCACCCTCCAGCGCTCGATGATCCCGACCCGCCCGCCGCAGATCCCCGGCGTCCAGATCGCCCACCGCTACCTGCCGGGCGACCCGAAGGCCGAGGTCGGCGGCGACTGGTTCGACGCGATCCAGCTGCCCGGCAGCCGGGTCGCCCTGGTGGTCGGCGACGTGATGGGCCACGGCCTGCACTCGGCGGCCGCGATGGGCCGCTTCCGGACGGCCATGCAGACCCTCGCCGCGCTCGACCTGCCGCCCGGCCAGCTGCTGCGGCACCTGGACAACCTGGCCCACAAGCTCGGCGACGACCACCTCGCCACCTGCCTGTACGCGGTCTACGACCCGATCAACCGGACCTGCGAGCTGGCCAGCGCCGGCCACGTCCCGCCGGTGCTGGTGCACCCGGACGGCTCCGGCGAGCTGCTGGAGATCCCGGCCGGCGCGCCGATCGGGGTCGGCGGGGTGCCGTTCGTCGCCAAGACCATCGACGTCTCGGACGGCTCGATGCTGGTGCTGTGCACCGACGGCCTGGTCGAGGTCCGGGGCGGCGACATAGGAGCGGGCCTGGCCGCGCTCTGCGGCAATCTGATCGACCCGCGGCAGAGCCCCGAGCAGGCCTGCGACGTGGTGCTCAAGCGGCTGCACTCGGACGACCGGAAGGACGACGTCGCCCTGCTGGTGGCCCGCTTCGACGGGGTCGCCCCGTCCGAGGTGGCCACCTGGGACCTCAGGGTGGACCACCGCGAGGTGCGCCGGGCCCGCTCGCTGGTCCGCGAGCAGCTGGCCGGCTGGCACCTGGAGGCGCTCAGCGACATCACCGAGCTGCTGGTCAGCGAGCTGGTCACGAACGCCGTCCGGGTGGCCCGGGACCGCGTCCGGCTCCAGCTGATCCGGGTGGACAAGCTGCTGGTCGAGGTCAGCGACGACAACCACAACCTGCCGTCGCTGGAGCCGGCCGAGCAGTTGGGCGAGACCGGCCGCGGCCTCACCCTGGTGACCAAGCTCGCCGAGCGCTGGGGCACCGCCCGCAAGGCGGTCGGCAAGGTGGTCTGGTTCGAACTCCCCCTGCCGCACGCCTGACGGCCGGCTGCCCGACGGCCGTCAGACGGCGGGTGGGTCAGGGGACGAGCGCGCCCGCCGGGCGCCGCCGGGCCTCCACCGCGACCTCCCGCGACGCGGTCGCGGCCACCGAGGTGGCGGCCCCGACCCCGGCCAGCACCCGCGGCCAGAAGTCCCCGAACACCTCGACCGCGACGGCGAGCAGCAGCGCGGTGATCACCGCGACCACGTGCTCCAGACCGGCCAGGTTCGGCAGCACGACCGCCTCGCCGACCATCATGACCACCACCAGGCCGGCGGTGAGCCAGGCCCGGCAGCGGAACGCGATGCAGATCGCCAGTGCCACCACCGCGGCCGACGGCCCGGTGTCCCGCACGTAGGCGACCCACTTCGGGAAGCCGAACAGGTGATCCGGGCCGAGTGCCACGCCGATCCGGGCGAACAGCGTGCCCGCCAGGGTGCAGGTGTAGGCCACCACCAGGGTCATCCGCCGGCCGAGCACGATCTCGGCGACGCCGAAGACCACGAACACCTGGGCCAGTGCGCCCCAGACCGGCAGGTCCAGCGCCGGCACGTACAGCGAGAGCGGGGTCCGCAGCAGCGAGACGTCCAGCGGCAGCGCCGCCTTCACCACCCCGATGCGGTTGACGAAGTGCTCACCGCCCGGCAGGTGCTGGGTGATGCTGAACAGGAGGATCAGAAACGTCGCCGCCGTGGCCATCGGAACGGCGGCGAACTTCTTGCGCACCACCGCGTCCCGCACCGTCGCGTACAACGTCCCCCACTCGGCGGCAGCGGCCGATCTGGCCAACACCAGCGACCCCTCCCGCACGCCCCCCGCGTGGGTCCTGTCCATCACAACCGTTACTCCCGAATCCCCGAACTTTCTGAGCTACTCCAACATTAGAAGCCTCTTAACAAATCCACATCGGCATAGATGCGGATCAGGGTCATCCTCTGGGGGGAGGGATATCCCTGACCTCACCCCCTATCCGACCGCCCGGTCCCCTCCGCCCCCCGGCGGAGGGCTACCCCTTCCCGTCCCGCGCCGCGACCGGGAGCCGGGGCGCCACCACGGCGGCCCCGGAGTGCCGGCGGCGGAACAGGGCGGGCAGGCTCGGCGCGACGATGAAGCCCTCGGCCCGCGCGCTGGCGATGCCGATCCGCGGGATCTCGCTGCTCTTCTCGAACAGCAGGTAGCGGGGCTCCCAGATCGGCCGGTACTTGGCGTTCGCGCGGTACAGCGACTCGATCTGCCACCAGCGCGAGAAGAAGCCCAGGACGGAACGCCACAACCGCAGCACCGGGCCGGCGCCGAGCCGCGAACCGCGCTCGAAGACCGAACGGAACATCGCGAAGTTCAGCGACACCCGCTTCAGCCCGACTTCCTCGGCACGCTGCAGCAGCTCGATGACCATGAACTCCATCAGGCCGTTCTCGGTGTCCCGGGCCCGGCGCATCAGGTCCAGCGAGAGCCCGTCCGGGCCCCACGGGACGAAGCTCAGCAGCGCCTTGAGCTCGCCGTCGCCGTCGTGGCACTCCAGCATCACGCAGCGGCCGTCGCCCGGGTCGCCGAGCCGTCCGAGCGCCATCGAGAAGCCGCGCTCGGTCGCCCCGTCGCGCCACTGGTCGGCCTTGGCCACCAGTTCGGCCATCTCGCACTCGGGGATGTCCTCGTGCCGGCGGATCCGCGTCGTGTACCCGGCCCGCTTGACCCGGTTGTACGCCTGGCGGACCACCCGCATCGCCCGGCCGTCCAGCGAGAACTCGTCCAGCTCGACGATCGCCTCGTCGCCCAGCTCCAGCGCGTCCAGCCCGTGCCGGGCGTAGATCACCCCGGCCTCCTCGGAGGCGCCCATCACGGCCGGCGCCCAGGCGTGCTCGCGGGCCTCGGCCAGCCAGGTGTCGATCGCGCCCGGCCAGGCCTCCGGGTCGCCGATCGGGTCGCCCGAGGCCAGCGAGACCCCGCCGATCACCCGGTAGGTCACCGCCGCCTTGCCGCTGGGGGAGAAGATCACCGCCTTGTCCCGGCGCAGCGCGAAGTAGCCGAGCGAGTCCCGCTCGCCCTGCTTGTCCAGCAGCGAGCGCAGCTTCGCCTCGTCCTCGGGGTTCAGCAGTTCCTTGCCGCGCGGGCTGCGGAAGGCCACGTAGAGCACCAGCAGGAAGAGCACCGCGCCCATCGCGTTGATCGCCGCGTTGACCCAGGTCGGCGAGGAGATCACCGAGCGCAGGTGCTCCGAGGGGTTGATCGTGATCATCCGGCCGACGGAGTAGCGGAAGAGGTCCCAGAAGCCCGCGCCGCCGAGCCCGTTGGTCGCCCAGACCAGCAGCGCGCCGACGACCCCGCCGAACAGCAGCCCGCCGACGAAGGTGGCCGCCGCAGTCTTCGGGTTGGAGCGGTCGCCCTTGGACGTGAAGTCCTTCCGCCCGATGACCAGCGCCAGGACGAACAGGCAGGTCAGCACGGTGGAGATGTAGTTGAGCGGGTGGGCCTTGAACCGCTCGCCGGGCATCACCATGGCCAGCAGGTACAGCACCGCGAACATGCTGGCCAGGGCCGCGTTGAAGATCCAGGCGGCCCGCTTGCGCCGCCGCATCGCGATGGCCAGGAAGACCGCCAGCACCGCGCTGGCCAGACCCGAGGTCATCAGGTACGGGGTGAAGTACTCACCCTCGTTGTGCTCGTTGACCTGGTTCCCCCACGGCACCAGCAGCACCGTCGCCACGTTCAGCAGCGCCAGCAGCCGGAGGTACCACACGGAGACGGCGGCGGCCCGCGGGCGCCAGCGGTCGAGCACGCCGACGGGCCGGGGCCCGGTGGACGTGGCGGAAGGCTCCGACTTCACAGTGGACGACACAGCTCAATTCCAAACGATCAGATGGTGGGGCGCATCCGCACACGGCCCGGCGACGGGTGCCCGCAGGGGCCCGACGGACTGACCGGCGGCCCTCACCTCGACCGGGCGCCCACTGAATGGAGCAGGCCGACAAAGGGCAGCCAACTCCATGGTTCCCCACCCGGCCTGAGAATTGCGTGAACCGGGTAGCGGATTCCCACCCCCGCCATGTGGCGGGGGTAAGGACCGCCATCCGTTCGGCGCCCCACCCCGGCTACCCCTACCCTCGAAACGACCCGCGCGGACCGCCCGACCCCGGCCGCCAGAACCGAGGAGGCACCATCACCGACACCCGCGTGCTGATCGTGGACGACGAGATCCTGGTCCGCTCCGGCCTGGGCCTCATCGTCGGCTCCGCCCCCGACCTGGAGGTCGTCGGCGACTGCTCCGGCGGCCAGGCCGAGGAGCACGTCCAGCGCCTGCGCCCGCACGTGGTGCTCCTCGACATCCGGATGCCGGACCTCGACGGCATCTCGGTGCTGCGCCGGCTGCGCGCCCTGCCGGACCCGCCCGCCGTGGCGATGCTCACCACCTTCGACAGCGACGAGTACATCGGCACCGCGCTGCGGGCCGGCGCCTCCGGCTTCCTGCTCAAGGACACCGCCCCCGAGCAGCTGGTCCACGCCGTCCGGGTGCTCGCGGCCGGCGGCAACATCCTGTCCCCGACCGTCACCCGCACCGTGATCGGCGGCTACGTGGACGGCGGCGGCCCGGACGCCGAGGCCACCTCGCTCGCCCGCACCCTCACCGGCCGGGAGCTCGACGTGCTGGCCCTGCTCGGCGAGGGACTGTCCAACGCCGAGATCGCCGACCGGCTCTTCCTCGGCACCGGCACCGTCAAGGACCACATCAGCGCGATCCTCGGCAAGCTCGGCGCGGCCAACCGGGTCCAGGCGGCGGTGCTCGCCCACCGGGCCGGGCTGGTCCGGCCGAAACCCGGCGACGGGGCATGACGGCCACCGAACAGCTGCCGTCCAGACGGCTCCCGGCCTGGTGCACCGCCCCCTGGCTGATGCTGCTGCTGCCCGCCCTCTACTCCCTCCTGGACGCCGCCCTGGTGGCCCGGAACTCCCCGTGGTGGCAGATCGCGCTCTCCACGCTGGCCGCCGTCGCCCTGCTCTGGCGCCGCCGCTTCCCGGTGGCGGCGCTGCTGCTCACCATGCCCGGCAGCTACGTCGACGACATCTGGCTGGCCCCGATCACCGCCGTCTACACGGTGGCCGCCGAACGCCCCCGCCCGCGGATCGTCATCCCCTGCGCGACCCTGTTCGCGCTGGTCGAGTTCTTCCACTGGCCGCTGTCCGGGCAGACCCTCGGACTCAGCCGGGACACCGCGCTCTACGCCATCCAGTCGGTGATGCTGGCCGCCGGCCCGGCCGCCACCGGGCTGCTCGCCCGCACCCGGCGGGAGCTGGCCGCCCGGCTCGACGAGCTGACCCGCGGCCAGGAGCGGGAGAGCCGACTGCTCGCCGAACGGGTGCTGATCAGCGAGCGCGGCCGGCTCGCCCGGGAGATGCACGACGTGGTCTCGCACCAGGTCAGCCTGATCAGCATCCAGGCCGGCGCGCTCCAGGTGAGCACCGCGGACCCGGCCGCCGCGACCACCGCCCGCACCATCCGCGAACTGGCCGTCCGCACCCTCGACGAGCTGCGCCAGATGGTCGGGGTGCTGCGCAGCACCGCCGGCCCGCGCCCGGACGCCCCGCTCGCCCCGCAGCCCCGGCTGGCCGACCTGCCCCGGCTGATCGCGGAGAGCGGGCTGGCCGCCGACACCGAACTGAACCCCGGTGACCGCCCGTGGCCGGAGGCGGTCGAGCGGGCCGCCTACCGCACCGTCCAGGAGGCGCTCACCAACATCACCAAGTACGCCCCGGAGGCGGCGGTGCACGTGAAGGTCCGGGCGAAGGGGCGCCGGCTGCGGGTCGAGGTGCGCAACGACGCGCCCCCGGTCCACCCGGACGAGATCCTGCCGGGCGGCGGCCACGGCCTGGTCGGCCTGCGCGAGCGCGCACAGCTGCTGGGCGGCTCGCTCAGCGCCGGCCCCACCCAGGACGGCGGCTTCGAGGTCCGCGCCGAGCTGCCCGCCACCCGTTCCTGACCGGGACAACGAGAAAGCCCCGCAGATCCGTAGATCTGCGGGGCTTCGCTGTGCGCGAGGGGGGAGTTGAACCCCCACGCCCTTTCGGGCACTGGAACCTGAATCCAGCGCGTCTGCCTATTCCGCCACCCGCGCATGGGTGTCGTCTTCGTTGCCGACCGATCTTCCGAACCGCTCGGTACCATGTGGTCTTCGCGTTTCCTTGGACCGGCCTCCCTGGTGGGCGGCCCTTCCGACGTGGAAAACAGTAGCACGACCCGGGGGGCCGCTCCGAATCCGTTCTTCGGCGGGACGAAGCGCATCCGAACGGATGCACGACGAACGGGCGAGCGAGTGACGGGAGCCCACCCGGGCGGGCACACCTGGCGTGCCGTACCCGGTATGCGTCACCCTGTGTGTCCGAGCCCACCCCCGGGCACCACGCTGTCCGGGAACCGTACGGAAGGGCCCGGCGTGGATACGATCAGTACGGAAGTACCGCAAGTAGGCACGACCGACTCCCGGCGGGATCCGGTCGGCAGGCAGGCGAACGAACCCTGGAAGGGGGTGTCCCATGGGAGTGCTGAAGAAGTTCGAACAGCGACTTGAGGGTCTCGTCAACGGCACCTTCGCCAAGGTGTTCAAGTCCGAGGTCCAGCCCGTGGAGATCGCCGGTGCGCTGCAGCGCGAGTGCGACAACAACGCGAGCATCTGGAACCGCGACCGCACCGTCGTGCCGAACGACTTCATCGTCGAGCTGAGCCCGCACGACCACGAGCGGCTCAGCCCCTACTCCGGGCAGCTGGGCGCCGAGCTGGCCGGCATGGTCCGCGAGTACGCGGAGGCCCAGCGGTACAGCTTCATGGGCCCGCTCCAGGTGAACCTGGAGAAGGCCGACGATCTGGACACCGGCCTGTACCGGGTGCGCAGCCGCACCCTGGCGGCCGAGGAGCCCCAGCAGTACGCCCCGCAGCAGCAGCAGCCCGGATACGACCGCCAGCCGGCCGCCCCGACCCCCGGCGCACCGTGGCAGCAGACCGGCGCCGGCCAGTACGGCGCGCCCCCGCCGCCGGCTGCGCCCCCGGCGATGCCCCAGGGCCCGCCCGCGACGTCCGGCGGCAACGTCCGCGCCTTCCCCGGCGCCGGCCACGGCGCCTCGCTCCGCCGCTGGATCGAGGTGAACGGCGCCCGCCACCAGATCACCGGCGCGGCCTGCGTGCTCGGCCGCTCGACCGAGGCGGACGTGCGGATCGACGACCCCGGGGTCTCCCGCAAGCACGCCGAGATCCGCCCCGGCACCCCTTCGATGGTCCTCGACCTGGGATCCACCAACGGCATCGTGGTGGACGGACAGCACACCCAGCGCGCTACGCTCCGCGACGGCTCCCGCATCGTCGTGGGCTCCACCACCATCGTCTACCGACAGGTCGAAGGGTAGTGTCCGAGTTGTTCGCGCGCCTCGCTCACCGACAGGCGGGCCGGCCATGTCAGAACTGACCCTCACGGTCATGCGGCTGGGCTTCCTGGCCGTGCTGTGGCTGTTCGTCATCGTCGCGATCCAGGTGATCCGCAGCGACCTGTTCGGGACCAAGGTGAACCCCCGCTCCTCCCGCCGCGGCGCCAACTCCGCTCCGGGCGGCGCCGCCGCCGCTCCGGCCGCCGGGCGCACCGCGCAGGCCCCGGCCGCAGGCCCCGCGGCGGGCCAGACCCAGGGCGGCGGCCGCCGCCGCGGCGCCCCGACCCAGCTCGTGGTGGTGCAGGGCTCACTGGCCGGGACCACCGTCGCGCTCCAGGGCCAGACCATCACCCTGGGCCGCGCGCACGACTCCACCATCGTGCTGGACGACGACTACGCGTCCTCCCGGCATGCCAGGATCTATCCGGATCAGACTGGGCAGTGGACGGTCGAGGATCTAGGCTCCACCAACGGCACCTATCTGGACCGGCAGCGCCTGACCGCGCCCACTCCGCTCCAGCCGGGCATGCCGATCCGTATCGGCAGGACCGTCATCGAACTGCGGAAGTAGTAGCGCATGAGGGACAGCATCCCGTCCATGACCCAGAGGGGGGCACAGGTCGCATGACCCTGGTGCTGCGCTTCGCCGCCGGCTCCCACAAGGGACTGATCCGGGAGGGGAACGAGGACTCCGGCTACGCCGGGCCGCGGCTGCTGGCCGTGGCCGACGGCATGGGCGGCGCCGCGGCCGGCGAGGTCGCGTCCTCCGAGGTGCTCGGCTCGATCGTCCGACTGGACGAGGACGTGCCGGGCGCCGACCTGCTGACCCTGCTGGGCGACGCCGTCCAGGGCGCCAACGACCGGCTCCGGCAGATGGTCGAGGAGGACCCGCAGCTGGAGGGCATGGGCTGCACGCTGACCGCGATGCTCTGGACCGGCCAGCGGATGGGCATGGTGCACGTCGGCGACTCCCGCGCCTACCTGCTGCGCGACGGCTCGCTGGTGCAGATCACCCAGGACCACACCTGGGTGCAGCGCCTGGTCGACGAGGGCCGGATCACGCCGGAGGAGGCCGAGACCCACCCGCAGCGCTCGCTGCTGATGCGGGCACTCGACGGCCGCGGCCAGGTCGAGCCCGACCTGTCGATCCGCGAGGTCCGCGCCGGCGACCGCTACCTGATCTGCTCCGACGGCCTCTCCGGCCCGGTCAGCCACCAGACCCTCCAGGACACCCTCGGCAGCTACTACTCGCCCGAGCAGACCGTGCAGGAGCTGATCCAGCTCGCGCTGCGCGGCGGCGGTCCGGACAACATCACCTGCATCGTGGCGGACGTCATCGACGTCGGTGCCACGGACACCACGAGCGGCCAGTACAACGACGTCCCGGTGGTGGTCGGCGCGGTCGCCGACACCCCGCCGTCCTCGGCCGCCGCGGACCGCTCGATCGCCGACACCCCGGCCGGCCGCGCCGCCGGCCTCGGCCGCACCCCGCAGGGCGCCTTCGGCCCGGCCGAGGGCTACGACGCCGGCTACGGCGCCGCCCAGGGCGGCTTCGGCCCCGCAGAGGGCTACGAGGGCGAGTACGGCTACGGCTCCGGCGAGCCCTCGGTGTACGGCGCCGAGGAGTTCGACGAGGAGCCGCCCGCGAAGCGCAAGCGCAAGGGCCTCACCGTCTCGGTGGCCGTCCTGGTCACCCTCGGCCTGCTCGGCGGCGCCGGGTTCTTCGGCTACCAGTGGACCCAGGACCAGTACTACGTCGCCAAGCAGGGCGACCACGTCGCGGTCTACCAGGGCATCAACCAGAACCTGGCCGGCCTGAGCCTGTCCTCGGTGCACACCGCGTACAAGGACGTCGAGCTCAAGTACCTGCCGCAGGACCAGGCCGAGCACCTGAACAAGACCATCTCGGCCGACAGCCTGGGCGCCGCCACCGCGACCGTCCAGGAGCTCGACGGCTGGGTCAAGCTCTGCAAGAAGGTCGCCGACGCCCGGACCAACCCGGGCACCCAGGGCACCCAGGCGGCGCAGGCCACCCACGCCGCGTTCCTGGCCGTCACGCCCACCCCGGGCGAGAAGACCCGCCCCCCGGTGGCCCCCACCACTCCGACCCCGGCCACCCCGACCCCGACGGCCCCGAGCCCGACCGCACCGGCACCGAACGCCGCCGCGCCGAACACCGGCCCGTCGGGCGACCTCTCCGGGCTGACCGAGGAGGAGCGCAGCCGGGCCGACTCCTGCCCGAAGCAGTGACCTCCGTGATCCGACATAGGCCCGCCCCGAGCGGGGCAGCCGGCCGTCAGGGAGCGGTCACCACGTGAGCACCTACGACCTGAGCGACGACACCGGCCGGGCCGGCAGGCGCCGGACGGCCACCGACCGCGCCGCCTCCCGGCGCCGGGCCAACACCACCATCTCCCTCCAGGGCGCGCCGAACCGGCGCAACACCGAGCTGGCCCTGCTGGCCTTCGCCGTCGTGCTGCCGATCCTCGCGTACGCCAACGTGGGCCTCGCGATGGACTCCGCGCTGCCGAGCGGCATGGTCGGCTACGGACTCGGCATGGGCGCACTGGCGCTGGTCGCGCACCTGCTGGTGCGCCGCTTCGCGCCGTACGCGGACCCGCTGATGCTGCCGATCGCCACCCTGCTGAACGGTCTCGGCGTGGTGATGATCTGGCGGCTCGACAAGGCCGGCAAGCTGCTGAGCGCCAACTTCCCGGCGGCCCGCAACCAGCTGATGTGGTCGGCCCTCGGGATCGGGCTGTTCATCGGCGTGATGGTGTTCCTGAAGGACCACCGGGTGCTCCAGCGCTACACCTACATCTCGATGGTGGCGGCGCTGGTCCTGCTCGCCGCGCCGGCCTTCTTCCCGGCCCGGGCGGAGGACTTCGGCGCCAAGATCTGGATCCGGATGGGCGGCTTCTCCATCCAGCCCGGCGAGTTCGCCAAGATCATCCTGACGGTGTTCTTCGCCGGCTACCTGATGGTCAAACGCGACGCCCTCGCCCTGGCCAGCCGCCGCTTCATGGGCCTGTACCTGCCGCGCGGGCGCGACCTCGGCCCGATCGTCGTGATCTGGCTGCTCAGCCTGCTGATCCTGGTCTTCGAGAACGACCTCGGCACGTCCTTCCTGTTCTTCGGCCTGTTCGTGGTGATGCTCTACGTCGCCACCGAGCGGACCAGCTGGATCCTGTTCGGCCTGCTGATGTCGATCGGCGGCGCGGTCGCGGTCGCCATGACCACCAGCCACGTCAAGGTCCGCATCGACGCCTGGCTCGACCCGATGGCCGCCTTCGGAGCACACCCGCCGAAGGGCGCCACCGAGCAGATCGGCCAGTCGCTGATGGCGCTCGGCTCCGGCGGGGTAACGGGCTCGGGCCTCGGCCAGGGCCGCTCCTGGCTGATCAACTTCGCCGCGAAGAGCGACTTCATCCTGGGCTCGTTCGGCGAGGAGCTCGGGCTGACCGGCCTGATGGCGATCTTCCTGCTGTACGCCCTGCTGGTGCAGCGCGGACTGCGCACCGCCCTCGCCGCCCGCGACCCGTTCGGCAAGCTGTTCGCCGTCGGGCTCTCGTCGGCGATGGCGCTGCAGGTCTTCGTCGTGGCCGGCGGCGTCACCGGGCTGATCCCGCTCACCGGTATGACCATGCCGTTCCTCGCCCAGGGCGGGTCGTCCGTGGTCGCCAACTGGGCGCTGGTCGCGATCCTGCTGAAGATCAGCGACAGCGCCCGCCGACCCGGGGTCGAAGCGACCCCGGCCACCGAGGGCCAGGGAGGACCCGTCCGATGAACAAGCCGATCCGCCGGGTCTCGATCTTCTGCCTCGTCCTGATCCTGGCCCTGATGGTGCGCACCAACTGGGTGCAGGGCGTCCAGGCCGACGCCTGGGCCACCAACAAGAACAACAAGCGCCAGCAGTACGACCGGTACGCGCACCCGCGCGGCAACATCATCGTCGGCGGCCAGCCGGTCACGAAGTCCGACTTCGTCAACGGCCTGCGCTACAAGTACAAGCGCTCCTGGGTCGACGGCCCGATGTACGCCCCGGTCACCGGCTACTCCTCCCAGGTCTTCGGCTCCAGCCAGCTGGAGAACCTGGAGGACGGCATCCTCTCCGGCACCGACGACCGGCTGTTCTTCCGCAACACCCTGGACATGCTGACCGGCGAGCAGCAGCGCGGCGGCGACGTCGTCACCACGATCAACGCCAAGGCGCAGAAGGCCGCCTGGGACGGCCTCGGGGACAAGAAGGGCGCCGCCGTCGCGATCGACCCGAAGACCGGCGCGATCCTGGCGCTGGTCTCCACCCCGTCCTACGACCCGAGCACCATCGCCGGCAGCGAGAGCGGCGACTCCAAGGCCTGGACGGACCTCAACGCCGACCCCAACAAGCCGATGCTCAACCGGGCGCTGAAGGAGACCTATCCGCCCGGCTCCACGTTCAAGCTGGTCACCGCGACCGCCGCGTTCGAGAACGGCCTGTACCAGAACATCGACGACCAGACCGCGACGCCGGACCCGTACACCCTGCCGGGCACCCAGACGGTGCTCAACAACGAGTCGCCGCTCGAGAAGTGCGGGAACGCCACGGTCAAGTCGGGGATGGACCAGTCCTGCAACACGGTCTACGCCAAGATGGGCGCGGACCTCGGCAAGGACAAGATGCGGGCGCAGGCCGAGAAGTTCGGCTTCAACAGCACCATCGACACCCCGGTCCGTTCCGAGAAGAGCATCTTCCCGAGCAGCGCGAGCCTGGACGGCACCGCGCAGGACTCGATCGGCCAGCACGACACCCGCGCCACCCCGCTGCAGATGGCCATGGTGTCCGCCGCGATCGCCAACAACGGCAGCCTGATGCAGCCGTACCTGGTCGACCAGGAGCGCTCGGCCTCGCTGACCACCATCTCCAAGCACACCGAGAAGCAGTTCTCCCAGCCGATGAGCCCGGCCACCGCGCAGAAGATGCAGGACCTGATGGTCTCGGTGGTGGAGAACGGCACCGGCAAGAGCGCCAAGATCCCCGGCCTCCAGGTCGGCGGCAAGACCGGTACCGCGCAGCACGGCGAGGACAACGCCGGGCTGCCGTTCGCCTGGTTCACCTCGTGGGCCAAGACCACCGACGGCCAGTCGGTGGCGGTCGCGGTCGTGGTCGAGGACGGCTCCAACAACCGCGACGGCATCAGCGGCGGCCGGCTGGCCGCCCCGATCGCCAAGGCGGTGATGCAGGCCGTCCTCGGCAAGTGAGGAGGAGGCCCGACCGTGAGTGGAAAGTCACGATCGACACCCCCGTCCGGATACCGGTCTGATATCGGCCGACGGCCGACTCCGGTCCGATGCGGTGCGACCGGTAGCGTATCCGCCAGCAGCGGGTGTGCCCGTTGCCGCCCGCGAGACGGCGCACGGCCCGGCCGGAGAACCGGTCGAGACCCGCTCGGCGTCACCCTGAGCGTGCGGGGACACCTACGTCACAACCTCGCCGGCAGGTGAGGGAGAGGGTCGGAACTATGGAAGAGCCTCGTCGCCTAGGCGGCAGGTACGAGCTCGGCGGCGTCCTCGGACGCGGCGGCATGGCCGAGGTGTACCTCGCCCATGACACCCGGCTCGGCCGTTCCGTCGCAGTGAAGACGCTCCGGGCCGACATGGCCCGGGATCCGTCGTTCCAGGCCCGCTTCCGCCGCGAGGCGCAGTCCGCGGCGTCCCTGAACCACCCCGCGATCGTCGCCGTGTACGACACCGGCGAGGACTACATCGACAACATCTCCATCCCGTACATCGTGATGGAGTACGTCGAGGGGTCCACCCTGCGCGAGCTGCTGCACTCCGGCCGACGGCTGCTGCCCGAGCGCGCGCTGGAGATGACCATCGGCATCCTGCAGGCGCTGGAGTACTCGCACCGCGCCGGCATCGTGCACCGTGACATCAAGCCGGCCAACGTGATGCTGACCCGGCAGGGCAACGTCAAGGTCATGGACTTCGGCATCGCCCGTGCGATGGGCGACGCCGGGATGACCATGACCCAGACCTCGGCCGTCATCGGCACCGCCCAGTACCTCTCCCCCGAGCAGGCCAAGGGCGAGCAGGTCGACGCCCGCTCCGACCTCTACTCCACCGGCTGCCTGCTGTACGAACTGCTGACCGTGCGCCCGCCGTTCGTCGGCGACTCCCCGGTCGCGGTGGCCTACCAGCACGTCCGGGAGGAGGCGCAGCCGCCGTCCGTCTTCGACCCCGAGGTCCGCCCCGAGATCGACGCGATCGTGCTGAAGGCGCTCGCCAAGGAGCGCGACTACCGCTACCAGAGCGCCGACGAGATGCGCGACGACATCGAACGCTTCCTCGACGGCCTGCCGGTGGCCGCCGCCCAGCAGGCCGCGGCGTACGGCATGGGCGCCGGGTACGGCTACGACCAGAACGGCTACCCGCAGCAGCACGACCCGTACGGCCAGACCAACGTGCTGCCGCAGCAGCCCGGCGGCGGCCCGACCACCGTTCTGCCGCAGGCCGGCGGCCAGCCCGGCTACGGCCCGCAGGGCGGCTACCAGGACGACGGCTACGGCCAGGCCTACGCCGACGGCCCGGCGGGCGGCGGCCACGACGACGGCTACGGCCGGGACGGCGGCCGGCGCGGCGAGCAGCCGCCGAAGAAGAGCAACACCTCCTGGATCGTGCTGGCGGTCGCCGCCGTGCTGGTCCTGGTCGGCACCTTCTTCGTGGCCCAGGCCATGTTCAACGGCAACGGCGGCGGCACCACGGAGACCCCGAAGGTCGCCGTGCCGAACCTGGTCGGCAAGAGCCTGGCGGACGCCAAGACGGCCGCGGCCGCGGCCGGTCCCAAGCTCGTGGTGGCCGAGGGCGACAAGCTCGCCTGCCCGGACGCCAACATCAAGAAGGACCAGGTCTGCACCCAGAACCCGGCCGTCGGCGGCCAGGTCGCGGAGAACAGCACCATCACCGTGCAGGTGTCCTCCGGCCCGGCCAAGGCCCCCCTGCCGAACGTGGTCGGCAAGACCAAGGACCAGGCGACCAAGGCGCTCGGCGACGCCGGCTTCACCAACGTCACCACCGAGTACAAGGACGACGACACCGCTCCGCAGGAGAACGTCACCGCCCAGGACCCGGCGGCGGGCACCGCCGGCGACCCGACCGCCCCGGTCAAGCTGACCGTCTCGCAGGGCAAGTCGAAGGTGACCGTGCCGAACGTGGCCGGCGCGCAGAAGGAGGTGGCGCAGGCCCAGCTGGAGGGCCTGGGCTTCCAGGTCGACACCTCGAAGACGGTGCAGACCACCGACCAGAGCAAGGCGAACACCGTCGCCGCGCAGTCGGTCCAGGCCAACACCAAGGTCCCGGCCAACACGAAGATCACGCTGACGATCTTCAAGATGCAGGACAAGCCCCAGGTCCCGCCGCTGCAGAACGTCAAGCTGTCGGACGCCATCTCGCAGCTGGGCAAGGTCGGGCTGCTCTACACGGTGGTGTCCGGTCCGTCGGACCCGAACGCCATCGTCGTGAGCACCAACCCGCCCGCCGGCACCCAGCTGGACCCGAACACCCAGGTGATGCTCATCACGAAGCCGGCCGATCCGCCCAAAGGGGGTGACCCCCTCTCCCCCTCACCCTCCAACACCAAAGGGGGGAGCAACAACTAAGCCCTGGTTCCCCTGGATCTGAGGCTTGGTGGGAGTTGTCCGGCCGTGCGCCCGCGGGGGGGGCGGCCGCCAGGAGGGGGGGGGGCGCGGGGGGGGTGGGGGGGGCGGGAGTGCGCAGCCGCCGCCCCCGCC
>NZ_JBHWIO010000083.1:0-6507 GCF_042732075.1 Kitasatospora sp. NPDC059812 | reverse complement strand
CTGGGGCTGGGGGGGCGGTCCCCCCCGCCCCCCCCGCGGCCCCGTCGCAGCGGTTGCGACGGGCCCTCGGGCGTTCTCGGTTCCGGCCTACGGCAGCCGGCCGCAGCAGCGGCCGACGGGCTCAGGGCTGACGCAGCTCCGGCGGCGGGGTGCGCTTGGCGTCCACGTCGTCCACCCGCACCAGGCTCCCCCAGACCGCCATCCGGTAGCGCGAGGTGTACACCGGCGTGCAGGTGGTCAGCGTGATGTACCGGCCGGGTCCGGTGTAGCCGGAGCCGACCGGGACGGGCGCGACGATGCCGGTGTCGTACTTGGACGTCTCCGGCAGGGTGCTGTCGACCCGGTAGACGTACCACTTGTCCTTGGTCTCGACGACGACCGCGGCGCCCCGGTGCACCGCGTCCAGGTCGTGGAACTTGGCTCCGTGGCCGTCCCGGTGGGCGGCCAGCGCGAAGTTTCCGGCCTGGTCCCAGGGCATCGCGGCGCGGTAGGGCTGCTCGTACACCCCCGCCACGCCCTCGGCCAGGGTGTCGCTGTCGGTGCCCATCCGGATCAGCACCTGGTAGTCCCGGCCCATCGCCGGGACGTGCAGGAAGCCGACCGCGTCCCCGGCCGCGAACGGCGCGGCGGGGGCGGGCGTCCCGCCGGGGGGCGCCGAGGGGGTGCCGGTCGGGCTCGCGGCCCAGGTGTCGCGCAGCCGGTCGGAGGCCGCGGCCGCCGAGCGGTCCGCCTCGACGTTGGTCCACCACAGCGAGTAGGCCACGAACAGGCCGAGCACCAGTCCCAGGGTGATCAGCAGCTCGCCGAAGACGCCGAGTGCGGCCAGCGCCCGGCTGCGGCCGCGCCGGGCGGGCGCGGGGCCGGTCTCGGGCGGCGGGAAGGCCTCCTCCCGCGGCTCGGCCGACTGCGCGGTCTCGTCCGTCATCTCCGGTGCTCCCCCTTCGTGCCGGGTGCCCGGGCGGTCACCCGCCCGTGATCGCGGCCGGCTTGCCTTGGCTGCGCGGCCGTTCCTCGGTCATCTTGCCAAAGACGATGAGGCGGAACTTGGAGGTGAACTCCGGGGTGCAGGTGGTCAGCGTGATGTACCGGCCGGCGCCCGCGTAACCGGCGCCGTTGGGGACGGGCTTGATCACGCTCACGTTGTTGGGGGAGGTCTCCGGGATGCTGCTGGTGACCTCGTAGGTGTAGTACGAGGTGGCGGTCTCCACCACGATCTTGTCGCCCTTGCCGAGCTGGTTGATGTACCGGAACGGCTCGCCGTGGGTGTTGCGGTGCGCGGCCAGCGCGAAGTTGCCCGCCTTGTCGGCCGGCATCCCGGTGCCGGTGTAGTGGCCGACCAGGCCCTTGTCGAGCACCGCCGGCTTGGAGGTGCCCTCGGCGATCGGGAACTTCAGCCCCAGCTTGGGCAGGTAGATGATGGCGAAGCCCTTGCCGGGCTCGAACGACTCCGGCTTGGCCGGGTCCGGAGCCGGCTGCCCGGGCTTCGGCGGCGCCAGGGCCGCGTCGAACTGCTGCTCCAGCCGGTTGCGGGCGCCGTCGGCGGCCGCGTCGGCCTGCACGTTGGTCCACCAGAGCTGGTACGAGACGAAGAGCAGCATCACCACGCCGAGCGTGATGCACAGCTCCCCGATGAGCCGCGCGGCCACCACGACCGCGGACTCCTTGGGCCGCGCCTTCGCCCCGGCGCCCCGGCCGCTCGCCCGGCGCCGACCGACGCCGGCGCGCACGGAGGTCCGGCCCTGGGCGGCCCTGCGGCGCTCGGCCCGGCCGCCGGTGGGCGGGGCCGGTTCCGCGGTCGGCCCGCCGATGTCGAGGGGCAGGCGCAGCTGGAGCGTCTGGTCGGGCAGCCACGGGTACTCGGGTCCGGACGCGGCGGGCTGCTCGGCCTGCTCGTACACGCCCCAGGCGTCCTCGGCGGCGCCCTGTCCGGGCTGCGCCGGGTACGGCTGCGGGTACGCCGCCGCGTCGCCGTGGTGCTGCCCGTCGCCGTACGGACCGCCGCCGTACGCGCCGTCGCCGTGCTGCGCGCCGCCGTACGGCTGTCCGTCCCCCGGGCCCGCCGCCGGCTGGTATCGCCCCTCCGGACGCAGCGCGGTCACGCCGCTCAGCCCCGGCCGATCACCGGGGCGAGCCCGGCCGACCGGTCCACGGCCTGCGGGTAGCCGCACTCCGCCAGCCAGTTGGCGAGCATCCGGTGGCCGCCCTCGGTGAGCACCGACTCGGGGTGGAACTGCACGCCCTCGACGGGCAGTTCGCGGTGCCGCAGACCCATGATCACGCCGCTGTCGGTGCGCGCGGTGACCACCAGCTCGTCCGGCACGGTGGCCGGCTCGACCGCCAGCGAGTGGTACCGGGTGGCGGTCAGCGGCGAGGGCAGTCCCTCGAACACCCCGCCGTCCTCGTGCTCGACCGGCGAGGTCTTGCCGTGCAGCAGTTCCGGTGCCCGGTCGACCACCGCGCCGTACGCGACCGCGATCGACTGCAGGCCCAGGCAGACGCCGAACACCGGCAGCCCGATCCCCGCGCAGTGGTGCACCATCCCGATGCAGACCCCGGCCTCCTCCGGCGCCCCGGGCCCGGGGGAGAGCAGCACCCCGTCGAAGCCCTGGTCGTCCTCGCCGCCGGACCGGCGGACGGCGTGTTCGACGGTCACCTCGTCGTTGCGCACCACCTCGCAGGTGGCACCGAGCTGGTACAGGTACTGGACCAGGTTGAAGACGAAGCTGTCGTAGTTGTCCACGACCAGGATGCGGGGCGCGGTCGGCTGGGTGGTCATTCTCGCGTGGTCTCCGTGGGATGCGGGGCGGGGTCGGCAGGGTGGAGGAGCAGGGCCGCCGGTTCAGCCGGCCGCGGCACCTTCGCCGCCGTCCACTGTGACGTCACCGAAGGGGAGCAACGGTTCCGCCCACGGGAAGACGTAGGTGAAGAGGAGATAGACGATCCCCGCGATGAGGAGCAGCGAGACGACGGCGCGGACCAGGGTGTTTCCCGGGAGGTGACGCCAGATCCAGCCGTACATGGTGCTCCCTCGACGTAGCGGACTGGGGTCAAGAGTAGACCCGGGATCAACGACCGCGAGGCCGGTCCGCTACTGCTGCCCGCCCGCCGACCGCAGCTCGGTGGTCCCGGAGTATCCGGGGAGGGTCAGGTCACCGCTCTCCTGCACCTTCCAGCCGAGCCCGTACGCCTGGACGTACTGGAGGTAGTTGCGGATCGTCGGGTCGCCGTCCACGGCGGCCTTCAGCGCATCGGTGCGACCGACCGCCCGGACCACGTACGGCGGCGAGTAGACCCGGCCCTGCAACAGCAGGGTGTTGCCGACGCAGCGGACGGCGCTGGTGGAGATCAGCCGCTGGTCCATCACCTGCACCCCTTCGGCTCCGCCCCGCCACAGCGCGTTGACCACGGCCTGGATGTCCTGCTGGTGGATGACCAGGTCGTTGACGCCCGGCTCGGGGACGCCCGGGATGCGGGCGGTGGCGTTCGGCGGGGCGTCGTTCAGGGTGACGGTCAGGCCGCCGCCCTGCAGCGGCTCCAGGGCCGCGCCGAGCCGCAGGTCGTCCAGCCGGGCGGCGTCGGCGGGGTTGCCGCCCTGCTGCCCGGTGAGCTCCTGCGCGCGGGCCTGGAGGTCGGCCAGCTGGGCCTGGGCCTGCTGGTTCTGCGAGCTGCGCTGGCGTATCACGTCGCCGAGGCTCAGCAGCGAGTTGTCGGTCCGCAGGTCGGTGCCGCGGGCGGTCTGCGCGCTGATGTAGAAGAGCAGTCCGGCGAGCGCGAAGACCGCACAGGTCAGGGCACGCCCGACAATTCGGGTGCCGGAGCGGCGGGTAGTGGTCGGCCGAGGGGGAATCGACAAATTAGGCACCGTACCCTTATCTCCTTAAGACCCACCGAGCCACTACGCTAACGGACGCCGGTGGCGCGTGCGGGAACGGTCCCGTGCGTTCCGCACCGCCCGTCGCCGGCAGACCGACCCCCGCTGCACCTCTGCGCGGTCTCACAGCGCATCGACAGGAGAGCTCCTCGTGCCGAAGTCTCGACTCCGCAAGAAGTCCGACTACACCCCGCCGACCACGGCCACGGTGAAGATCAGTTCGGGCCGTAGTTGGGTCGCACCGTTGATGCTGGCGCTGTTCCTGATCGGCCTGGTCTGGATCGTCACCTATTACGTGACCAGCGGCAGCTACCCGGTCGAGGGCTGGCGGAACTGGAACATCCTGGTCGGTTTCGGGTTCATCGCCGCGGGGTTCGGCGTCTCCACCCAGTGGAAGTAGCTTCCCGCTCCTCCTGAGGCTCCGATCGAGCCACCTCCGCCGCTTCGGGCCACTGGTGCCGGGCGGCGGTCAGGCATGCCCGGACACGGGCGGGAAACCGGTCGGTTATCCCCATCATCGGATGGTCACGCTTATCCACATGGTTATCCACACTGGGGAAAAGTCTCCCCAGCCTGTGGATAACTTTTCGACCGCGGGCTTTCCACGGCTGTGCACAACTTCCCGAGCATGGGAAAACCGCACAGCAGGACACGCGTAGAACAGCAGTCCACACCCCGGGCGGCACACAGCCTGTGCACAACCCCGCACCCGCTGTGGACAAACACCCACGGCGTCACGCGCCGTAGCGGGCCATCCCGATCATCAGCATCGCCGCCACCACGGCCAGCGACCCCGCCAACGCCAGCCCCTGGACCAGGCCGCGGCGCTCGCGCGGGGCGTACATCAGGCCGGCCGCCGTCAGCGCGCCCACCACCAGGCCGCCGATGTGCGCCCGCCAGTCGATGTCCGTCCGCGAGAAGGTGACGACCAGGTTGAAGACCAGGAACGCCATCGCCGGAGCAAGCGGGCCCCGGTTCCGCAGCTGCATCACCACCGTGGCGCCGATCAGCCCGAAGATGGCGCCCGAGGCCCCCACCGACCGCAGCGAGTTGCCGTCGATCAGGAAGGCCAGGGCGCTGCCCCCCAGGCCGGAGAGCAGGTAGAGGGCCAGGAACCGCAGCCGGCCGAGCGCCGCCTCCAGCGTGGGGCCAAGCCAGTACAGGACCAGCATGTTCATCCCGATGTGCCACCACTGCAGGTGCAGGAACACCGAGGTCAGCAGCCGGTACCACTGGGCGGGGCCGTCGGCGACGCCGTCCGGACCGCCCAGGACGGCCCGCCCGACGCTGTACAGCTCCCAGACCTGGCCCAGCCGCGGCGTGAGCACGTAGGCGGCCAGCACGAAGACCACCACGTTGATGCCGATCAGCACCCTGGTGACCAGCCCGCCGTCCTGGGCGATCGCCCCGCCGAACCGGGTGGTCGCCCGCCGCGTCCCGGCGTGCCCGCCGCCGACGCACTCCGGGCACTGGAAGCCCACCGAGGCGGCCACCATGCACTGCGGGCAGATCGCCCGCTCACAGCGGGTGCAGGAGACGCCGGTGGCCGTCTGCGGGTGCCGGTAGCAGCCGGTCAGCATCAAGTTCTTCCCCTCCCGTACGGGACCGCCGGAATCGCCAGCCTACTGCGGCGGATCCGACATCGGGCCTTCTCCCCGGCCGCTCCCACAGTCCGCGTACGGCCCACTCCGACATGCCGGTGGACAAATCAGCATGCATGATCAGCATTCAGGTGGATATGTGCATAAAGGACGCCACCCAGGAGGAGAGACTCGTGACCTTTTCGGACTCGGCTCGTGAGACGGCCACCAAGACCCGGGACACCGCCGCGCACCTCGCGGACACCGCCGCGCACCTCGCGGACGGCGCCAAGCAGCGCCTGGGCCCGGCCCTGGACACCCTCGGGCCGAAAGCCGCCCAGGCCGCCCAGAGCCTCCGCGTCCAGTACGACCGGCACATCGCCCCGCAGTTCGGTCACGCCTTCGCCAGCCTGCCCCCCGAAACCCAGCAGCACGTCCTGAAGGCCTTCCACCGCGCCCAGGAGGCCGCCCTGGCGGCCCGGCTCTCCGCCGTCCGCGCAGCCGACCAGGCCCGCTCCACGGTCGGTCCCAGGGTCGTCCAGGCCGTCGAGGAGGCCCGCGCCGCCGTCACCCCGGTCGCCCAGGAGGCCCAGACCCGGGGCGCCGCCGCGCTGACCGCGCTGCACGGCAACGTCACCTCGGCCGAGATCAGCCACCTCGCCGCCCGCAACGCCCGGAGGAAGCGGTGCAACGGCCTGGCCACCGGCCTCGCCGTGGCCGGCGTGCTGGCGATCGGCGGCGGGATCGTGGCCTGGCAGTGGTGGCGCCGGCACAGCAACCCGGAGTGGCTGGTCGAACCCCCGACCGACCGGGCCGACCAACCCGCCGGTGCGCACGCCGCCGGCGCGACGGCCCCCGGGCCGGTCGACGCCGCCACCCCGGCGGACACGGCCACCGAGCCCGCTCCGCCACCCGGCCGGCCCGACGACGACGGCGACCACCCCAAGCCGCACGACCCGCGCGGACCGCACTGACCCGTCGCCCGGCCCTCTGGGCGTGTCCGACACCCCCAGAGGGCGCGGAAACGCCGATCGGCCGCTGACCGGGATTCAGGTC
>NZ_JBHWIO010000082.1:19771-39311 GCF_042732075.1 Kitasatospora sp. NPDC059812 | reverse complement strand
CGGCCGGGCAGGCCCGGACGCCCCGGCCGCGGCGGTGCTGCGGCCGGGGCCGCCCGGTGCCCCCGCGGGTGCGGGGCGTGCGGGGGTCACGGAAGCCGCACCACCGTCTCGCCCTCGGCGGTGTCGATGTGCACCGCCGAGATGCGGGGACCGGCCGCGGGGTCGACGAGGACGTCGAGCGCGGCGAGTCCGGGCCACCGGTCCGCCCAAGCCCGCTCCGGCTCCCGCGCCGGGCCCGTCTCAAGGCGCCGCAGCGACGTCGGGCAGACCCGGTGCCCGGCCGCCTTGAGATCGCCCGGCACCCGTGCCGCGCGCGCCTGCGGGTCGCTGTAGCTCAGGAAGAACGGCAGCACCCGGCTGCGCCACGACAGGTCGAACGCCGCCTCCGCCCACGGCACGCTCCCTCCGTCGGCCCGGACGGACTCGCCGCGGAAGAGGTCCGGATCCGCTCCGGTGACCGTCTCCACCGCGCGTGCGGTGGACTCGATGTCGTCGGTCAGCGCCGCCCAGTTGAGGAAGTCCGGCCCGTCCGCCGTCCGTTCCAGGAACAGTCGGCCGAAGTCCTCGCCCGCCAGCCGCCGTTCGTCGTGGGTGACGAGCAGCTCCAGGTACTGCACGTCGGGCGTGTCGAAGGGCACCACCCAGCTCGCCGTGCCGTCCGGGTTGGGGCTGCCGTCGGTGATGCCGAACCCGTACTCGTCCCACAGCAGTTCGCGCAGCGGCTCGATGGTGCGCGCGCCGAGGATCACGTGGTCGATGCGCATCAGGAGGCACCGCCCAGGGCGTGCGAGGGGCACATGCTGTACGGCAGGGCCTCCCAGTCGTCGCCGACCAGGCCGGCCGCCATGCCCTTGCCGGTGGCGCGCGCCGAGAGCAGCCCGTGCCCGGCGTGGCCGGCCGACAGGAAGATCCGCTCGTGGCCGGGCAGTGCGCCCGCCAGCGGCCGTCCGGTGCCGGACACCGGGCGCAGTCCGGCGCGGAGTTCCACGGGCACCGAGTCCGCGAGCCCCGGCATGACGGTCGTGGCGAACCGCAGCAGGTTGGCGATGCCCTGGGTGGTCACGTGCTCGGCGAAGCCCGTGTCCTCCTCCGTCGCACCGACGATCACGTCGTCACCGACCCCGGGCGCGAGGTAGTAGGCGGAGGACAGGATGCAGTTCAGCTCCTCGTCGGTCCGCAGCACGGCCATCTGCCCGCGCTGCGGCCGGACTCCGGTCGCCTCGGCCAGGCCCTTGCCCGAGCTCCAGGCGCCGGCGGTGATCACCACCCGGTCCGCGCGGAGCGTCCCGTCCGAGGTCACCACCGAGACGGCCGCGCCCTCCTCGCGCACCTCCCGGACCGTGACGCCCTGTTGCCAGTCGACGCCCCGGGCCAGGCACCGGCGCCGTACGGCGTCCAGGTAGCGGCGGCCGTCGATCATCAGCCCGTCCGGGTCGAGGAGGTAGCGCCTGCTGGTCGGCAGCTTGAGCCCGGGCGCGGCCTGCGCGAGGGCGCCGCCCTCCACCCAGTCGCCGACGCCGAGCCCGCTCAGCACGTCGCCGTGGGCCTCGACATCCGTCTCGCGCAGCGCGCGCAGGATGGGCCTGGCCACGCTGAACGCGCCGTACTCCGGCTCCAGCCGGGCGATGTCGGCGTCCAGGTCCCGTTTGGCGGTGCGCAGCCAGTCGTAGAACTCCCGGTCGGTGAGGTAGCGCAGCGAGGGGACCGCCACCCCCGCCGCGCGGTTGGTCGAGTGCCCGGGTTCGGCACCGGAGTCGAGCACCCGGACGGACGCCCCGCTGTCGCTCAACTCCTCGGCGAGGCAGGCGCCGACGATCCCTCCGCCGATGAGCGTGAAGTCAGGGGGTGATGACGGTGACGACGGCATGTCCTGCACCTTCCATTTCGGCCGCGCCGGCGAGTACCAGCGAGCGGGTGGTCACGTCGCTGTCGCTGTGGACAGCCATGGGTGGGCCGGCCAGGCCGCGGGCCTGGCGCAGCAGATGGACGGGTTTGCCCCGCAGGGCGAGGCGGAACCAGCCGCCGGGCCGGTCCGCGACCCTGGCCAGGCACTGGAGCCGGACGGTGCCGTCGCCGTGGTAGCGCTGGAGGCCCTCCACGCACCAGACGAGTTCCACCGCGTCCGGGGGCACCTCGGCCAGGGGCCCGCCGAGTTCGAGCCGGGCCAGCGGCGGCGGGCCGAACCCGCCGGTGTCGTGGTCCCACACGGCCCGGCCGCGCGCGATGCCCTCGGCGAGCGGGGGCGGCGGGCAGATCCGGCCGCCGTCGACCAGGACGGTGGGCAGCGCCGGGTCGCCCCGGTCGTCCAGCCCCGAAGCGCCCAGCGCCGCCCCGTCCAGCGCCGCCCCGTCCAGCGCCGAAGCGTCCAGCGCCGAAGCGTCCAGCCCCGACCCGTTCAGCCCCGACCCGGGCGGCGCCGACGGCAGATCGGTCAGGGTCAGCTGCGGCAGGATGCGCCGCCCCGCCAGCCGGGCGGCGGTCGCGCGCCCCCCGCGCGAGGTCAGCGAGAAGGCCGCACCGGCCACCAGCACCGACGCCGCGGAGGGCCGCAGCAGCAGCGGCCGCTCGCGCCAGTCGCCCGGCGGGTCGGCCGGTGCGAACGGCGTCGAGAGCGCCCCGAGTTCGTCCCAGGGCAGCGCCTCCACGAGCCCGGCCGGATCCCCGGGGCCGCTGGTGCCGAGCAGTACGGGACCGCCAGGGGTCTCGACGCGGGCCAGCAGCTCGGCCCGCCGGGACACCGGCAGGCCGTCGCCGTCACGCCACTCGTGGATCTGCGCCACCGCGCTCTGGAGCCCGGCGACGGCCGACGCCGTCCGTTCGGCCGCCTCGGTGAGCAGCAGCCCGGTCTCCTTGCCCGCGTCCTGGTCCGCCGACCCGGCGACCCGCCGGGAGCCGGTGACCCGGCCCGTCGCGTCCCGTTCGAGGCGCAGGGTGTCGAGCGAGACGGTCAGCCGCGGCGCGCCGCGGGTGGGCGTGACGATTCCGGAGGCACGGATCCTGGTCTCAGCCACGGGCCACCGCCCGCAGCCCGACGAGCCCGGCCGGCAGCCGGAACCCGGCGTTCGCGAACGACACCGGCACCGGGTACTGCCCCAGCTTCCCGCAGCCCCCGGTGGCCCGCAGGTAGGCGGCGACCCGGTGCTCGTAGGGCCGCAGACCCGCGAGCACCCGCGCTCCGTCACCGGTCACCGTCAGCGGGCCCAGCCGGGCGGTGCTGCCGTCGACGCGGTGCAGCAAGGAGAACGGGGCGTGGAAGACGAAGGCGCCCGAGGCGATGTTCATCATGTCCAGCCGCAGCCCGTACGGGGCGATCCAGTCGCCCGAGGGCGGCTCCGGCTCGGCCGCGGGCTCGATCAGGGCCACGGTGTGGGTCATCCGGGGGATCGCCGGGTGCTGGTAGCTCTGTTTGCGCCCGTGGCCCGTGCCGGGGCCGCCGCCGAGCAGGGCGGCGAGCGCCCGGTCGGTCATCGGCCGCCCCACCGTGCCCCGGTCGATCAGCCGCAGGGTGCGGCACGGGGTGCCCTCGTCGTCGAACGGACTGCGGTAGCCCGGCCCGTCGTGCGCACCGCCGTCGAGCACCGACAGCCACGCGGGTGCGACCCGCCGCCCGGCGCGCGCCCCGAGGTAGCTCGTCCCGGACGCGACCACGTCGGCCTCCATCGGGTGTCCGACGATCTCGTGGAAGAACGCCCCGGCGAGGCCGGGCAGCAGCACGAGGTCGGCGCCGTCCGGGAGTTCGGCGGCGAGCGGCAGTGCGAGGCGTTCGCGCACCGCCTCGGCCGTCCGTACGGCCGCGTCCCGCAGCCCGCCCGGGTCGGAGCCCGCAGGAGCGCACAGCAGCGACCGGGAGTGGACGGTGCCGTCGTCACCGGTCAGCCTGGTCTCCAGGGTCGTGACGATCCGCTCGGTGGTGGCGACGCGGTCCGCGCCGCCGGCGGCGACGTGCTGCTGGGCCACCCCCAGGGTCAGCTCCGCGCCGGTCTCGGCGGCGATCCCGGCGAGCTCGGCGCGCAGCTCGGGGGTCAGCTCGAACAGCGGCCGTTCCTGCACCTCGCGCAGCGCGTCGGCGGCCTCCGGGGCCGCCCCGGCGGCGCCCGAGGCCAGTAGGTCGTCGCCGTCGGCGAAGCGGTGCTCGGTGAAGCCCCGGTCGAGGTGCCGTTCGACGCTCATTCCGCGCACCGAGGTCCGCTCGGTGGAGACGGTGCCGTCCGGGAGCACGTCGGCCCGCATCCGCAGCGAGTGCTCGGCGAAGAGCGTGGTGTGCGTCATCGCGTGCTGCTCCCGTCGCTGTTGGTGCTGCCGTTGCTGTTCCTGCTGCCGCTGCTGCTGTCGTCGCTGCCGATGATCTGCATCCGCAGCTCGCTGGTGTAGCGCCGGCCTTCGCCGTCGCGCAGCCACAGCTCGTCCGGCCCCGGCGCCATCCGCTCCACGCCCAACTGCTCGGCGCCGCGCGCCACATGGCTGATCAGGTCCGCCGCGAGCGGTGAGGCCAGGTCGATCAGGTACGGCTTGCGCTCATGGGCGCTGCGGCAGAAGACGAACCGCGTTCCGGTGTCCCGGGCCAGCCTGCGCAGCGCGAGGAACCTCGCTTCGGGTTCCGGTGCCGCGAGCGCCGCGGTGGGCACCTGCCACCGGGACCGCTGCAGGACGACCGATCCCAGGGCCACTTCGGGCTGTGCGTCCTCGGTGGTGAAGGTGGGGTGGAGCACCTGCGGATGCGAAAGGGCGGCGATCGGGGCGTACTTGACGAAGTCGCTCAGCGGGACGTACGCGCTGACCGCCTTGCCGTCCGGATCGTGCAGGGTGACGTCGTGCGGCCCGATGCGGACGGTGAGGTCCTCCGGCTTCAGCAGCTCCGGCTGGTCGTGGTCGGTCCAGGTCAGCGGGCGCATCGCGACCTCACGGCCGGGGAAGCGGTAGTAGCCCTTGTTGCGGCGCCCGAAGTCGAGGCCGACGACCGTGCCGTCCTGCGCGGCCGTCCAGGCGGCGGCGTCCGCGCCGAGTCGGTCCGGATCCGGGTGCATCGTGCCCAGCCAGCTGCGCACCAGCAGGTGGTGGTGGGCGCGGGAGAGGACGAGCGGGGCGTCCGCGCCGAGCCCGGCGGCGTCCGGCGCCGCGGGGCACAGGTCGATGACCGCGTACCGGTCGCCGTCCAGCGCCCCGGCCTCCTCGGTCAGCCGCTCGACCTCGGCCCGCCAGTCGGCGCCGGGGTAGACGGGTGCGTGGGCCGCCTGGAAGGTGCTGGTCGAGTCGGACCGGCTCGCGGCCGCTCGGGTCGCGTACGTGAGGAGGTCCAACTCCGTGGCCGGTGCCCCGGCTGGGCTCGTTTCTCCTGCGGTCCCGTCCGTGAAGGCGTCGCGCACTGCGGCCGCCGCGGCGCGCTGGGCGGCCTGCCCGTGCGCGGTGCACACCTCCAGCACGGGGGCGAGCTGCCGCTCCCAGTCTCCGACCAGCCCGGCTCCGAGGGTCAGCGCGAAGGGCGACGCGCACTCCTCGAAGAACACGGCGCGGTCGGCGTACGCCGCACCGGCGCCCCGCCTGGCCGGCCTGCCGGTGAACTCGGTGAACCGTTCCTCCAGGGCGGCGACGGCGGCCGCTTTGCGCTCCAGCGGTGCCTGTGCCAACTCGTCGATGAGGTAGGCGAGTTCGGCTACCCGGTCGAGCCACAGCTCGCGGGCCGGTGAGGCGGGCAGCGCGGAGAGCTGGTCCCGCAGCGTCGTGAGGGGCTCCAGGTCGTAGTCGCCGCCGCCGAGGCCGATGGTGACGGCCTCCTCGGCCACCAGCCGCATCAGCGTCCTGGCCACGTCGCGGGCCGGCTGCCCGGCGGCGCGTACCACGTCGCGGAACACCGTTCCGTCCGGGGCCACGAGCGGCAGCAGCGGCTCCCGCGCCGCGTCACCCCGTCCGGTGGAGTGGAACGCGAGATGCGGAAGGATCCTGGGGTCCCGGGCGATCGCCGTGGCCAGCGCACGCGCCGCCCAGTGCGAGAAGAACACCCGGCGGGCGCGGGGCACGTCGTCGCGCAGCACGGCGCCCTCGCCCTCGCCCACCGTGCCGTACGCCATGGGCCCGAAGAAGCTCACCGTCTCGTTCTTCGCGCAGAACCGCTGCACGTACGTGAACATCTGCCGGCGCACCCGGCGCCAGCGCGAGGTCAGCGGGCCTTCGTATGCCAGCAGCGGGAGCAGCATGTTGCGGTACGCGTCCGGGTTGGACAGGAACACGGCCTCGGAGACCCCCGGATCCGCCAGCAGGTCCCGCAGTCGCTTTCCGGCCTCGTCGTCGGCTTGCCGGCAGGCGAGCGCGTAGCGTTCCCAGGCGTCGGCCCAGGCGCTCACCGCCCGGCTCCACTGCGGCCCGCCGGACGACGCCGGCAGCTGCCGCGCCCGTCCGCGCAGCACGTCGGAGCGCAGCGACTCGGCGCGGGGCCCGCTGAACTGCGTCTCCACCAACTCCAGGACGGTCCGCTCGCGGTCGAGCAGCTCGTCCGCGAGTTCCAGCAGGGAGTGGGGCGCGCCCAGCTCCTCCAGCCAGTCGAACGGCATTCCCGCATGGCGCAGGATGAACTCCCGCCCGATGCGCCACTGTCGGCTCACTGGCTCCTCCGCATCACACCGGCCTGGACCAGCCGGTCGGTCAGTTTCCTTCGGGCGCCGTCGCTGATCCGGTCCAGGACGGCGGTGTCGCCGGACGAGAGCCGCTCCACGACCGGTGTCAGCTTCGGGTGCAGCCGGAACGCGCTGCCCGTCCGCAGGTTCACCACGAACGAACCCGGGCCCTGGCCGTCCGGGCCGGGCCCCTCCCCGGCGACGACGGCGGCCGACGGCTCCCAGACCGCCGTCCCGTCCGGTGCGGCGAGCACGCAGCAGGCGAACCGGCCGGGGAACAGGTCGGCCACGGCGCCGAGTTCGGCGTTGAGTGCGCCGATCGCCGCGGTGCGCGCCGTTTCGTCGAGCGTCCCGGGCCCGCTGAACCGGTCCCAGCGGGGCAGGTCGTTGTCCGGGGCCGTGTGCCGGATCAGCGGCACGCCGCCCCAGGCCTGCGGTGCCGCGCCGCCCCGGGCCGTCGGCAGCCGGAACGGGCTGAGCCCCGCGAGCCGGGGGCCCGGCCCGGACAGGAGGCTCCGCGCCGTGCCGGCCGTCTCCTCGGCACTCACCCCGGGCGCCCCGACGAGCAGTTCGACCCGGAGCAGGGCCCCGTCCACCGCGTCCAGGACGGTCCGCAGATCGGTACGGCGGCCGTCCGCCCCCGTCACCTCGGCCCAGGACTCCAGCCGTGCCACGGTCAGCGCCGCGCCCCGGCACTCGCGCCACGCCTCGGCGGGCAGCGCCGCCGCCTCGTCCGGGGCCAGCCAGCCCGCCCAGGGGGCGCCGGCCGGCCAGTCGGCCGCGCGGCGGACCCAGCGGACCGGTGTGCCGTCCCCCGACCACTCCTTGCCCAGCCGCCAGGCCGGCGCCCAGTCGTCGAAGCCCGCCGCCGCCGAGAACGGGGCGAGCGCGCGCAGCGCCTCCCGGTGCGCGGTGGCGAAACGCCCGCACAGCACGACCCGTGCGGGGCCGAGCGCCTCCAGGAGCACTGCGGCCGCCGGGAGTTGCTGGTCGGTCTCGATCACCAGGTGCACCCGCCCGTCCGGGGCCGCCGTACGAGTCCACCGCGCCTCGGGCCCCAGCAGCTCGGTCCGCTGCGCGGCCAGCACCACATCGGCCCCACGCTCGGTGGTGCCGCCGACGAGTTCCACGTCGTCCGCGGCCAGCCGCAGGGCCGGATCGGCCTCGCCCGCCAGCCGTAGCGCCATGCCCATGGCCCGCAGCCGGCCCGCGGCCTGGCCGCCCCGCGCGGTGACCCGTGCGGTGACCCTCGCGGCGGCCCGAGCGAACAGCGCCCTGGTCCGGTTCTCTGCAGGGTCGCTCCCGCCGCGCCTGCCGAGGTCGTAGTCGTCGGCCAGCGCGGCGAGTGCCCCGGTGTCCGCGAGGCGTGCGACGAAGTGCGCGTTCACGTCGATCAGTTGGTCGTCCGGCCCGAGCTCCGGTTCCAGACTCGGATCGAACAGGGGAGGGAGCACCACCCGGCGCGTCACCGCTCACCACCGCCCCGCAGATACACACAGCGCAGCTCGGAGGCGAAGCGCAGCTCGCCGTCCCGCAGCCAGGCGTCCTCGGGTGCGGGCAGCGTCTCGGACAGCAGGAGCTGTTCCGCCGTGCCCGCCAGCCGGGCCATGCCCTTGAGGAGTTCGGGGCTCGCGGTGTCCACGTACACCGGTTTGCGTTCGGCCGGTGACTTCGCGAAGAAGCGGTCGGGCAGGCCCCGTTCCCGGAGCAGCCGGGCCGTGGCGAGCAGCCGCTCGGCGTCGCGCTGGCTGCCGTGCGCCTCCAGCAGCGCCGCGCTCGGCAGCGCCCAACGCCGCCGGGAGAACACCACGTTGCCCCAGCGCAGCCGCGGCACGTGCGGCAGGTCCGGCAGCACCGGGCGGCGGATCCGGGGCAGTGCCAGCGCGGTGTGCACGGCGGTGTCGAGCTCGCCGTTGTGGAACAGCAGGCTTCGGCCGGGGTGGGTGTCGCCGCGCAGGACGACCCGTTCGCCGTCGCTCTCCAGCCACAGCTGGTCCAGGCCGATCCGCTCCCGGTCCGGGCCGGCGATGCCGCCCAGTTCGAGCACCACCCCGGGGAACTCCAGCGGCGGCAGCCCGGTCGTACGACGGGAGATCACATTGACGGCCACCTGGTCGCCCAGGGCCCGGCGCACCCCGGCGTCCCGCTCGGCGAGCAGCGCCGCGGCGTCCGGATGGAACTGCAGCGCCCACGGGGTGAGCAGCGCCGCGTCGTGGATGTCGCCGAGTATGAGCGGGGTCACCCCCGGCTGGTATCCGGCCAGGTCGGGAGCCGCGATCAGGACGTCGATGGAGCACAGCACCGGGGCGGCGGGCGGTGGCGGCGCGGCGAGCAGCCCGGCCACGTCGAGTTCGGCCCGGTCCGCGCCTTCGGCCCCGATCACCCGGCTCAGTTCGGCGCCGAGCTCTCCGCCCGGCTCGATGTCGAGGTCCGCGCACTCCCGCAGCGCCCGCAGCAGCGGGATGCGTCCCGCTCCCAGCCGGGCCGCGACCGCCCGGTTGGTGCGTACGCGGGTCGCCTCGGCCTCGTGGGCCAGCAGGTCGAGCACCGGCGCGACGGCGTCGCACATGTCGCGGGCCAGCGGTCCGCGGACCTCCAGCCCGGCCGTGCCGACGGCGGCCTCGTGGATGATGACCCGGTCGTTGTAGAAGCGGCCGCGTTCCGCCGAGCGGTCGGCGACGGGCAGCAGCGCCTCCAGTTCGGCCTGGACGGTCAGCTTCTGCTCGGGCGGCGCCGACGGGTAGCCGTCGAGCAGTTCGAGCACCTTCACCAGCAGGGCCCGCACCCCGGCCGCGCGGGCGGCCGTCTCGGTGTCCGAGGCGTCGATGCGTTCCAGGGTCCAGCGTAGCGGGTCGACCACGGTCGCCGGCGGGCACAGGGTGTGCGTCAGCGTCCCCTTCGCCACGGCGGCCGCGAACGCCTCCACCGCCTCCAGGGCGCCGGCACCGCACCCGGACGCGATCCGGGCCACCGTCCGTACGCCGTCGGCCTCCCGCAGCAGCGCCGCGCCGACGCCCGTGCCGCGGGGCGGCCCCGTCATCGTCTTGCGCACCGGCGCCAGCCGCTCGGCCAGCGCCGGATCGCCCAGCAGCAGGCCTTGCACGGCGTCGTTGACCCGGGCCGCGGTGTGCGCCTGGCGGACCGGGATCGCGGTGTGGCCCTCCCAGTCCAGCGCCGTGGCGGCGTCGGAGCCGGGGCTGAGCCTGCCGTAGTTGATGGGCCCGAAGAAGCTCATCGTCTCGCTCTTGGACGCCAGCCGCTGTGCGTAGGAGGCGAGTTGGCGCCGGATCCGGCCGCCGGCCGCACCCCGTGCGAGATCGCGGTGGACGGCGGGCGACGAGCAGACGATGGCGTCGTTGACCCGCGGATCGGTGCGGACGGCGGCGAGCGCCTCGTCGACCGCCGCCGTGTCGGCCTCGACGGTGGCGGCGAGCCGCTCCCGCACCGCGCTCACCTGCTCCGCCGCGGCGTTCCACTCGGCCAGCCAGTCGGCAGGCAGGTTGTCCGACGCGGGCAGCGGCCGCAGACCGCGCAACTTGGCCTGCTGGCCCCGGGACAGCCGGCCCGCCGGGTGCAGCCGTGACGCCACGTCGGCCGACCGGGCCTCCAGGGCGAACAGCTCCTCGATGAGCAGACGGGTCCGTTCACAGGCCAGTCGCTCGACCATCTGCCAGGGGAACCCGGCGCTGCGCAGGACGACCGTGGGCAGCAGCTCCCAGCCGTGCCGCCGCGCCGTCGATTCCTGTGGCGACAGGTCGGCTTGGTCGGATCGGTCGGATCGGTGGGTCATGACGACGCTCGCTTCATGGCGATCCGGAACTCCGAGGTCACGGGGGCCCCGCCGTGGCGCAGCCACAGCGCGTCCGGGGCCGGCCTCATCTCGGCCAGCGACACCGTCGCGCTGTCACCGGCCAGCACCATCGCCACCAGTGCGTCGACGGCCAGCGGACTGTCCAGGTCGATCCCGACCGGTTTCGGCTCGTGCGCGAGGGAGGCGAAGCAGAACCGGGGCACTCCGTGCCGGGCCCGCAGCGACTGGACGGCGAGGAAGGCGGCGGCGGGGTCGCGTGCCGCGTCGACCCCGAGGTCGGCACGGTCGAACCACCAGCGGGCCCGCTGCACGAGCAGGTCGCCGACCACGATCCTCGGCGCGAAGTCCCCGATCCGCACCAGCGGCAGCCCCACCCCGGGTGCGGCGAAGGCCCGCAGGTGCACATGGTCGTCCTCGCCGGCGTACAGGGTCAGTTCACCGTCCGGGGTGCGCAGCCGGGGCGTGCCGTCCACCAGGGCGACGGTCAGATCGGTCAGCGGCACGGTCCGCTCCCGGTCGTCGGTGGCCACCGAGGTGATCTCGATGAAGCGGCCCGGGAACCAGTCGGCCACCAGGCCCTTGTGGCGCCTGCGGCGGATCACCGTGGCCAGCCGCTCGGGGCCGCCCCACGGTTCGAGACCCGCCTCGAAGTCGCTCAGCATCCGGTCCTGTTCGTCGCTGAACAGCCCCTGTGAACCCCAGGCGAAGACGTACGGGTGAAGCTCGCCCAGCACCAGCAGCTCGCCGCCGTCCTCCCGGTTCTCCAGCATCAGATCCGGGCTGACGAAACGGGGCCGGCCGGGCTCGGGCGCGAACCCCGCGAGCTCGGCGGGGGAGAGCCGGGCCTCCTGGCCCTGCACGGCGGACTCCACCAGCGCCGCGTAGTCCCGCTTGAACCCGATCAGCGGCCCGGCGAGCCGGTCCAGACCGCCCGCCTCGACGGAGGCGCGCATCCGGCGGATCAGCTCGTCGTACGGCATGGCGCCGCCGCCCGCCTCACGCAGGATCCCCGCGCACAGCTCGGCCGCCGCGTGCTGCTGGAGCTCGCCGTAGCGGGCGGCCACGTCCAGCACCGGGCTGAGCTCGGACTCCCAGCGCCCGGCCACGTCGCCACCGACCACCACCGGGCTCTGGTCGCCCTTGGCGTCCAGGGACACCACCAGCCGGTCCGCGTACATCCGGCCGCCGGCGCGACGTGCGTCGACCTCGGTGAGCCGGGTGAAGCACTCCTCGACGCGCTCGAGCGCGACCGCCCGGGCACGGTGGCCGTCGGCCGCCGCGTAGGCGTCGCCCAGGTCGCGCAGTTCCCGCAGCCGTGCCGGCCAGGCGGTGTCCTGCGCGTAGCGGTCGGCCCAGGAGACCAGCCAGTCCAGCGGCCGTGCCGCGGTGGACGGCGGCTCGGGCCAGAGCCGGACGGCCCCCGCCTGCCGCAGCCGGTCCAGGACCCGGCGCGTCTGCGCGAGGTCGAGTCCTGCCAGCGCCGCCAGTTCGGCGGGGGAACGCCGCCCGTCGACGGCCTCGGCGAGCTGCCACCGCACCCCGGACAGGGTGATCCGGCGGCCGTCGGCGGACTGGATCGTCCCCGACCCCGGTGCCCCGCCTGGTGTCCCGCCCGGCACCTCGCCCGGTGTCCGGCGGCAGGACGGTATCCAGGCCACCGGCGGGCGGTCCCGCACCTGCGGGTCCGTGCCGATGAGCTTGGCCAGCTCGCACACGGCCCAGAACGCGGTCTGCGCCTCCAGGAGGTGGTAGCCGCAGGCCGTCTCGGGGCCGAGGACGGTGCCCTCGGCGCCACGGTCGACCCGGCCGTGCACCAGCGGACCGAAGAAGCTGGTCGTCTCGTTCTTCGCGCCGAGCCGCTGGCCGTACAGGTAGACGCGGCGGTAGAAGGACCGGTCCTTGGCGCGGTTGCGGCCTGTCGTACTGTCCTGCTGCTGCCAGCCGTCGACCCAGCGCACCGCCTCGGTGTGGAAGGACGGCGACAGCTGGAGCAGTGCGTCGCACACCCGCTCGTCGCGGAGCACGTCGCGGACCCGCTCCGGCCGCCGCAGCACCTCCTCACCCAGGGCGGTGGTCAGCCGCTCGCCCGCCTGCTGCTGAGCGGAGTGCGCCGCGCGGTAGCCGTCGACCGCCGATGCCACCGCCGATGCCACCGCCGATGCCACGTCGCCGCCGCGCGGGTCGTGCTCCACCGGCAGCCGGCGGCCCACCCGGCCGCGCAGCTTCGACAGTTCGCGCAGTCCGGCCCGGTCCCGCTCGCGGTCGGCGCCGGTGACGACCTTGGCGATCGCCTCCTGGAGCCGGGCGCGGCTCTGCTCGAACCGCGCCACCGCCTCCCGGTACTCCGCGGCCGCGGCACCCGCCGGCCCGTCACCGAGAGCGGTCAGCAGGCCGATGCCGAAGCCCGCCCTGCGCAGCAGCAGCCGATCGTAGAGCTGCCACCTGGCCCGCTGTCCCGTCTCCCCCTGGGTCGCATGGTCCGTCATGGCCTCAGTCCTGAAAGTTGATCAGGTCGAACGGGCGGTTGAGCTTGGTCCGCGGCTTGGGCAGCAGCCCTTGCAGGTCACCGCCGTCGGCGACGGCCTTGGCGAGGGCGTCCGCCGCACCGGGACGGGTGAGGCTCAGCGGCGCCATGGCCGCCACCGACCCGGCCGCGGTCACGGAGCCGGTCGTCATCACCCGACCCGCCTGGGCCAGCGCGATGCGGTACGGGTCGCCCAGCAGCCGCGCCGCGGCCTCGGCGCGCTCGTACTGCTCGGCGCCCGTCCTCGCGTCACCGCCGGAGGCGTGCAGCATGCCCAGTTCGAGGCGCACCTCGGTCTCGTGGAAGCGGTCACCCAGCTCGGCCGCGTTCACCAGCGTGGTGTCCAGGTCCGCCAGGGCGGCGTCCCGCTCGCCGACGAGCAGCCGCAGCCCGGCGCTGCGGTACGCGTGGTGCTTGCGGAAGCCCGCGTTCGACGAGCCGGCGGCCTGCTTGAACTTCTCCCAGGTCGCCAGGGCCGAGGCGTGCTTGCCCGCCTTCTCCTGGAGCACGCTGATGTTCGAGTACAGGTTGATCCGCAGATGCGCGGCACTGGCGTCGGTCAGACCCGCCATGCAGGCCAGCGCCTGCTTCTCGTGCTCGAAGGCCGCCCCGAGACGCCGCTCCGCGAACAGGGTCAGCCCGCGCAGGTTGTGCAGCCAGCCGCGCTCGCGGCGTACGCTCTCGGGCTCGCCCGGACGTTCCCCGACGACCTCGAAGCCCTGCTCGACCTCGGCGACCGCCTCCGCCAGCCGGTTCTTGCGCTTGGACAGGGTGAGCGCGGAGTACAGGTGCGACTGGGCACGCAGCTCCGGGGACAGGCCGGCGGCGTCCTCCCGGATGGCCCGGAAGCAGGCGAGGGCCGTGTCCTGGTCCCCGCGGAAGCCCGCCTGGATGCCGAGCACCTTGAGCAGGAAACCGCGTACGTCGGCGGTGCCGCGCAGGATCGCCGTCTCGAACTCGATGGCGTGGACGAGCTCCTCCTCGCGCTCCGCCTCGGCGAGCAGCCCGGGTACGCCCGACTCGGGGATGCCGGCGAGCAGCCCGATCGCCTCGTCGGCGACGACCGCCATGCCCTCCCAGTTCGTGGAGAAGAACGCCCGGCGGCAGTAGGCCAGTGCGGCGGCCACCCGGTCCACGGCGGAGCCCTCGGAGTCCCTCGCCCGCAGGAACAGTTCGCCCTCCTCGGACACCGGCTCGAATCCGGCGTCGGGAGCCGTACCCAGGTCCACGGCCAGGTCGCCCTCGGTGACCGGCAGCCCCATGCGGCGCAGACAGCGCACCCGCTCCCCGCGGTAGTCGGCGTACCGGCCGACCGGCTCGCGCACGGAGGTCGGCGCGTCCAGCAGCAGTTCGGCGCCCTCGACGAGCTGCGCGTGCTCGAAGGCCCGCATGAAGCCGCGCAGCGAGGACAGGTCGGTGCCGCCCATCCCACTGAGCAGCAGGGGCCTGCCCAACTGCGCGGTGCCCGTGCACAGGGCGGTCGCGGCCACCGTCAGCACGCGGTAGACCTGCTCGCTCTCCCGGTGCAGCCGCCGCTCGGACGGCGCGAGCGCGATCTCCTCCAGCGGCGCGGTGCCGGGCGCGGTCTCGGCGGGGAAGAGCTCCGCCCATTCGGACGGGTGCCCGGCCGCGAGCCCGGTGAAGTCGGCGCCCTCGGCGCGCAGGGCGTCGATGCCCGCCCGCAGCCCGCTGTACGAGGCGGCCGGGCCGGTGTTCACGTCGACCAGGACGGAGGCGGTGGATGCGCGGCTCACCTCGGCCGCCCGCGTCACCATCGCGAGGGCTCGGTGGTGGCGAGGGCGAGCGGCGCGATCTTGTTCTCGACCTCGTCGAGGTCGAAGTCGACGTCGTCCAGCTCGTCCAGCGCGTCCAGTTCGGTGTCCTCGGCGGTTTCGGCCCCGGCGGTTTCCGCTTGGGGGGCTTCCGTCCCCTCGGCGGTCTGCTCGGGCTCTGTGGACTTCGCGGTGTCTTCCATGGCGCGCTCCATTCGGAATCACGGTCGGACGTGGGAATGCGGATGCGAAGGATCCGGCGTCAGGGCAGCCGGAACCAAAGGCGTGGGCGGGAATCGTGACGGCGGACGTACGGGGGACGTACGGTGGGCGGCCGCGGTGGGCGGCAGGCCCCGGGCGCTCAGCCGACCGGTGTGCGCATCCGGGCGAACTCGACCACTTGCCGTCCGACGGTGGCCAGTTGCGCGGTGAGATGCGGGTCGTCGGTGCTGTCGTCGGTGCTGTCGTCGGACGCCAGGGTGACGCTCTCCGTGTTGATGGCCACTCCCAGGGGAGTGGGCCAGCCCCTCAGGGCGTGCACGACGGAGCGCAGCCCCGCCAGCGTCGAAGCGGCCTGCGCCCCGCGCGCGGTGACGACACAGCCGACGGCGCGGCCGTGCAGATACGGGCGCGCGTCCTCGCGCAGGTCCTCCAGGTAGTCGAGGGCGTTCTTCACCAGACCGGAAACGCCCCCGTGGTACGCGGGCGTGCCGATCACCAGGCCGTCGGCGAGGGCGACGGCCTCGACCAGCCGCCGGGCCGCCGGGGTGCGCAGTGACTCCCCCGGTGTGTAGAGCGGCAGTTGAAGTTCCTCGGCACCCAGCAGCAGGGTCCGGGCCCCCGCCGAAGCGGAGGCCGCGAGTACCGCCCGGACCGCCCGTTCCGTCGAGGAACCGGAGCGGACGGTGCCCCCGATGCCGACGATCAGGGGCCCGGCATCGGCTGGGGCACCAACACCGGGATTCTCCACCGAAAGAACGGAACCCTGGTTCGTCTCCAGCACGGTTACCCCAATCTCCTTGACCGGTCGCGGTTTTCGGAGTCTAGACAGGGCGGTTATGCGCTGGTTATGAGCTGGTTATGCGTGGGTTATGCATTGGTTACGCGTGGGCCGGAAGTCTGGTCCACTGTCCGGGCGGACGCGTCCTGGGTGCGCAGAACCCGCTCCAGAAGCCGCTGGGTGTCAGGGCTGACATCGATGTCCAGACCATCCGACATCCGGGCCCGGCACAGCTTGTACCAGGACCTGGCCTGCCCTAACTGGCCCAGGTCGCCGTGAACTTGGATCAGAGTCCGGTAGACGTCCTCCTGGTACGGGTCGATGTCCAGCGTGCGGCGGCACATGTCGATGACCTTCGGCAGCTCGCCCCGGTCCAGTGCCTCCTGGAGGAGGAAGTCCGCCGCTCCCAGCGCGAGGGACCGTACCCAGTCCCGCTGCTCCCTGGCCCAGTCGGCGGTCTCACCGGGCAGGAAGTCCCCGGTGTGAAGATCCAGCGCCCTGCGGTAGTACTCCGCGGCCGCGCGCGGATCACTTCGGGCCGCCGCCCGGTGCCCTTCGTTGCACAGCCGCTCCAACTCCTCGAAGTCCAGCCAGGCGTCGTGGAGTTTGAGGGAGTACCCGTACTCGCTGCAGACGATCTCCGCGGCCGGCTGCTCCTCCGCGGCCTGCTGCCCGCTGAGTATCTGGTGCACCGCGTGCTTGGCGACCTTGAGCGAGCTGGAGCCCGCCGCCCGGGTGCGGTCGGGCCACAGCGCGGCGTGCAGTTCGTCGCGGTCGACCGTGCGGCCCCGGTTGATGAGGAGGTAAAGGAACAGTGTGCGCGCCTTGCCGGCCCGCCAGCGTCTGACCGGGAGTCCCCCCAAGTCCAGTGAAAAGCCGCCGAGGCAGCGTACGACGGCAAGCGTGGAAATCTCGGTCATGTGGAAACCCTCCTTCTTCGTGGGGGTAACAGGATGCGAACGCGCTGGCGCGGTCGGTCGGTTCAGGCCTGTGGGGGAGGCAACCCGGTCGACCGGTGGTACGACCGGGGTGAGGGCCGGTCGTCTTATCTGTGTTGACGTACGGGAACGGCGTGGCCGTTCGGAGAATGCCGGTCAGACGGACGGCGGGAAGCGGAGTCTCCGGTTCTGTCCGGCTCGCATCCGTGTCCCGGCCTCGGCTGTGACGCGACGGCTCGGCGATCGCCTCCGCCCGGGTCGGTGGTCGACCCCGGAAGCCCTCGTCTCACCAGAAGATGCTGATGGTGCACTCGCTCACGGCGAGCCGTCGCGGCATCCTGGAGGGGCCCTCATGCAACTCGGCCTGTTTTCCCCGAACTTCGGCGCACTTTCCGGCCTCGTCGATCGGCGACTTCACGAAGTCGATTCCGAGAAGGCGCCGCACATCACCACACCCGGGTCGGTGTACGCACGATCGGTGTGCTGATTCCGCTGACACGTCCCACCCCATGACGGCGGCGGCGGAGGCCCGGGCCGGTGTGACGAGCGTGAGCCCGACGGTCGCCCCAGCGGCGGCGACCAGGGTCCCAAGTGGCTTGCGCGGCATGATGTACGTTCTCCAGAGTTGCCTGCCAGGCACCGTCCGGCCGCCCGAGTCAGGAAGATCAGTAATGACTCTGGCTTCTCCGAATAAACAAGCAATGAACAGCAGATACGGCCCCGGCACCCGCTCGTTTCGGCTCTCCGGGTAGACGAACTACGACGCCCGAAAGTTGAATCAAATCCACCTACCGCTCGTCCCCACAGGATCACTCAGCGCCAGGCACCGCCCGTCACACTTCCGCGCCGCACCCAGAGGATGAAACCTCGCCAGAGTCCACCCCGGCACCCGCATGCCGAAGCGGCCCACACCCGCCCGACATGCCTCCGACACCGCCCACCCCACCGCCGGTGGCACGTCCCCAACCGGACGGCGCTGGTGGGGCGGGCGTACGCGTTCGGCGTCCTCGTGGCGGACGTGTGGCCGCCGGCGCCTGCCCGCCGCACGCGACGGCCGTCAACCGGCCCGGCGCAGGTGTCGGGGCCCGGCCGGGCGGGGTTTCGGACAGCGTCGGCGGCGCCGACAGCACGGACCGCTCTCGCCGATCGCGGTCAACGGCAGGACCATCACGACTACTGCGGACGGCTGTTCGTCCACCTCCCCGGCGGCCGGCGTCTCGCGACGGCTCCCGTCCGGCTGATCGAGCCCGCTGCCGGGAACGGCTCGCGCGGCACGGAGAAACCATTCCAATCGCGAGGTCCCCAGGCCGAGCGCCTCCGCGAGCTGCTGGACGGAGCGGCGCTGTGGTCGGCGCACCCGGCCCCGCTCGATGTCGCTGATCGTCCTCACACTGACCTGGGAACGCCGGGCGAGTTCCTCATGCGTGAATCCCACTTCATGACGAAGCGTCTTCAGCATGCCCCCGAATGCCGAATCCCCTTGTTGTGCCTTCGACACGTCACCCCCAGAATCTTGGCGCGTGGGAGCGCTCCCACACCCATCGGGAGCGTAGCAGCACCTCATGCCCAGGTCAGCCGCGACACGCGGCAGTGGCTCATACCGGAACAACGGAACGTGACGGCCGTTCAGTTCGAAGCCGTCCGAGGCCGTCAGGCCGAGGCGCGGACCGTCAGTTCGGTCGGAAGGATCACCTGGCGACGCGGCCGCCCGGGTTCGGCGATCTCCTCGAGCAGCAGCTGAACCATCAACCGCCCCATCGCCTCGGTCGGTTGGCGAACACTGGTGAGGGGCGGCTCGGTGCTACGGGCGATGACGGAGTCGTCGAAGCCGACGACGGCCACGTCTCCCGGCACGCGCCGCCCGGCCTCGCGCAGTGCCCGGAACGCGCCCACGGCCATCAGGTCGGAGGCGCAGAACACGGCATCGAGGGTGGGCATTTCGGCCAGGAGCTCGCACATCGCCGCGTAGCCGCCCGCCTCGGTGAAGTCGCCGTGGGCGACGAGCGCGTCCTCCGGG
Source organism: Kitasatospora sp. NPDC059812 (assembly GCF_042732075.1). NCBI lineage: Bacteria > Bacillati > Actinomycetota > Actinomycetes > Kitasatosporales > Streptomycetaceae > Kitasatospora > Kitasatospora sp. NPDC059812. The sequence continues at coordinate 20,641 of NZ_JBHWIO010000082.1, read as the reverse complement.
GCGAGGCCGGCCTCCGTGAGCGCCTCCCGGTACCCCGCCAGGCGTGCCCCGGCCGCCTCCATGGCGAGCGGCCCCGTGATGGTGGCCACTCTGGTGCGGCCGCGCCCGACCAGGTGCCGGACGGCCGCCCGGGCCCCGCCGGCGTTGTCGGCGTGGACGTAGCTCAGCGATTCGCGCTCGGACCGGCGACCGCCCAGTACGGCCGGCATCCCGAGCTGTTCGAGCAGGTCGGGCAACAGGTCGTCCTGGCGCACCGAGACCAGGAGCACCCCGTCGACCCGGCGCGCGGTGAGGTAGCGCGTCAGACGCTCGCGCTCGTCCTCGTTGCGGACCAGGGTCAGCAGCAACTGAAGGTCGGTCGACGCGAGTTCGTCGGAGATCCCGGTGATGACGTCCGCGAAGTACGGCTCCGACCTCAGCCGCGCCAGGCTCTCCGGGACGACCAGGGCGACGACGTCGGTGCGCGAGGTCACCAGGGACCGTGCCGCCTGGTTGGGTACGTAGCCGAGCTCGGCGACGGCGTGCTCCACGGCCTCCCTCGCCCTGGCGCTCACCTTGGGCGAACCGTTGATGACCCGGGACACCGTTCCCCGGCTGACTCCCGCGCGGGCGGCCACGTCCTCCACCGTCGGTCGCGCGGCAGACCGGGCCCTTCCGGGGCCCGGCCTGTCAGTTCGGGTCATGATCACACTCCGGTGTGGCTCACTCTCGGGAGTGGCCATCCTACACGGCGTGAGAGCGCTCCCACCGGCGCTTCCACCGGCGCTTCCACGGGCGCTCCCACGGGCGCTCCCACGGGCTCGGCCCGTCGGCCGGTCGGGGGGGGGGGGGCCCCCCCCCGCGGACCGGGCGGGCCCCCGGCCAGCGCGC
>NZ_JBHWIO010000082.1:14770-19761 GCF_042732075.1 Kitasatospora sp. NPDC059812 | reverse complement strand
GCGGCAGCCTGGGGCTGGGCGGGTGGGCCGGTCGGGTGGGTCTCGGCCCGGGGGTCGGAACCGGCGGTCACAGGGGCATGCCCTGCCAGCCGCCGAGGTTGGTGGGCGTCGTGCCCGTGCGGTAGTAGACGCGGCCGTCCGTGCCGATGGCGAACACGTACAGGACACCGCCGCCGTCGACGAGCGCGGTCGGGTAGTCGAGGACGGTGCCGCCGAGGTCCTGCCAGGCGCCGTAGCCGGAGTTCGGGGCGGTCTGGGCGGTGGTGCTCACGCCGCCGCCGCCGTTGCGCTCGAACAGGACGACCCGCCCGCCGAGGTTGGCCATCGCCGGCTCGCCCACTCCTGCGTGGCCGCCGAGGTTGCCCGGGGACTGGCTCCACGGTCCGCCGGGCTGGGTCTGGTAGCTGACGAGCATCGCGCCGGTGCCGGCCTCGCGGTAGGCGAGTTCGATGCGGCCGTCCTGGTCGAGCGCGGCCTTGGGCGGGCTGGCCGGCCGGGAGTTCGGGATCGGGCCCGGGCCGTTGATGGCGTCGTTCGGAGCGGTCTGCCACCAGTTGACGACCCCGTCGCGGGTGCTGGCGAAGACCTCGATCCTCCCGACGCCGTTGCGGATCGCGGTGACCGGGTCCTGGATGTCGGTGCCGTGCAGGTCATCCCAGGTGGTCGTCCAGGCGCCGTTCGGGCTGGTCTGCCGGATGCTGCTGAGGCCGCCGCCGCCGTTCTTGACGAAGAGCTCCAGCCGGCCGTCCTGGGAGGCGACCACCGCGGGCACGCCGACCTGGCCCGCGTTGTCGAGCCCGGCGTTGGGGTTGCCGAGGTCGGCCCAGCTGTCCCGCCACACGCCGTTGGGCGTGGTCTGCGGGACGGAGACGATGTGGTGGTCGGTGAGGCGGCGGGCGAAGACCTCCATCCGGCCGTCGGCGTTGGTGCCGACGGCGATGCCCGGCGCCAGCCGCCCGCCAGGGTCGGCGAACCGTGCCGGGCCGCCCCAACTGCCGTCCCCCTGGCGCCAGTACGTGTAGAGGGAGCCCGCCCGGACGACGAAGACCTGCGGCCGGCCGTCCTGGTTGAGTCCGGCCCAGGAGGTGCCCCGCGACCAGCGGTAGTACATCCGGGAGAACCAGGCGGTTTCGTAGTTCCCCGAGTGGTCGTGGCTGGCGTACTCGGAGACGAACACGCCCTTGGCGCCGACCGTCGCCGGGTCGAGGTTCACCGGGCAGTCGCTGATGTTGTAGTCCCGGTAGTTCACCTGGATCAGCGAGCCGCCGTACTGGCTCGCCGCCACGCCCGTGAACTTCGCGGCGGAGATGTGGTCCGAGTGGTCGTCCTTGTAGCGGGTGTCCGGGAGTTCGTCCTGGGCCCGGAGCACGGTCGGCTGGTACGTCACCATGATCTGCCGCAGCACCTCGACGACGTCCGCCGCCGTGTAGGTCGACGGCCCGGACAGCGGGCTGTCCTTCGGGACGACCGTGGTGTCGGTGCCGCCGTTCAGCACGTTGGCGAGCCCGGCGTCGTGCAGGTTGAGGAAGATCAGGTGCACCGGCCGGTCCTTGAGCATGTACCGCTCGACCTGCTTGCCCGCGACCGTCCACGCCTCGACCGTCCAGTGCCCGACCTCGTCGGTCGCCGGGTCGTTGTCGCCGACCCCGGTCATCCGGGAGTAGGCGTTGACGGCGCCCATCTGGCGGTTCCAGGTGCGCAGTGGGTCGCCGGCGGGGTCCCAGCAGCCGCCCACGCACGGGTCACCGGTGATGTTCCCGGCGGTGACGAACACCGTGACGGACGGCGTGCCGTTGCCGAGGGCGTTGGACAGGTCCGGGTTCATGAACAGGATGTCGTCGTCCTCATGGGCGACGACCTGCATGAACAGCGGCCCGGAGCCGGCGGCCATACGTGCGGCCGTACCCGTACCCGTACCCGTACCCGTACCCGTACCCGTACCCGTGGCCGCGGAGGCGCGGGTCGCGGTCCCCTTGGCCAGGACGGGTGCGGCGAGGGCGGTCAGCGCGAGGGAGGTGAGGAGTTGCCGTCGTCCGATTGCCATGTGATTTCCCCTCATTCGAGATTCGAGGTCGGCAGGTGATCACGCCAGGAGGAGATTGGCGGATTGTAGGGCGAGAAGTGCCCGAGACGGTATATCGCAAATCCCGTCAGGCGCGACAGTCAACTGACGTGCAATCAAGCCACTCCGTCTCTTTCTCGCCGATCTTGCCTGTACAGCGCGGTTTCTGCTGGAACTTCCCCATGGTTTCCGCCTGATGTTCCTCCTGGCGAAATCCGGACCGGCGGTGATTGCATGGTGGATGGCGAGCGGGCTCCGAGATTTCTCGGCCATTCTCGGACCTCCTCCTTCGGGAAACGGATCGCCACCATTTCTTCGTCACCCGAGCCATGCGGGAATGGTTTTCCGTACCCGGCGAAAGGACTCCTGTGCACGTCACCCACCGCCCACTGCGGGGCCGCCCGTCCGCCATGACGGCAGCCGCCGTCGTCCTCGGCGCGTTCGCCGCCCTGCCGCCCGCGGCCCCGGCGAACGCGGCCGTCGGCTGCGGGCCGGTCCCCGCCGCGCTCCCGTCAGCCCCGGGCGTGGCGCGCCCCGAGTCCTCGGCCTGGACGGGGAGTTGGGGTACCGCCATGAGCCTGGCAGGACCGTCGGCATCCTCGGGCGTGACGGGGCGGCAGACCCTGCGCATGGTCGTCCACACCAGCATCGGCGGCAGCTCCGCCCGGATCCACCTGGTGAACACCTTCAGCCCGGACCCGGTGACCATCGGGCACGTCACCGTCGCGGCCCAGGACAGGACTTCCGCCCGGAACGGGAATCCGGCCACGGCGGCGGCCACGCCGGCCACCCTGACGTTCGGCGGTTCGGGCCGGACCGTCATCCCACCCGGCGGCGAGGTCTACAGCGACCCCGTCGCCTTCCCGGTCACCGCAGACGAGAACCTGCTGGTCAGCCTCTGGCTGCCCGACGGGGTCACCACCGCGCCCTACCACCCGTACACGCTCACCACCTCCTACACCTCCGCCCCCGGCGACGGAGCCGACCGCACCCAGGACACGGGCGGCGCCAACCTCTCCACCCCGTACGCCTACTGGGCCTTCCTCGGCGGCCTGGACGTCACGGCCGCCGGCAGCGACGGGACGGTGGTCGCCCTCGGCGACTCGCAGGTGGACGGCGGGCACACCAACCAGGACTCCAACACCCGCTGGGCCGATGACTACGGGCGCGCCCTCAGCGCCCGACCGACGCCCGAAGGCATCGTCAACAAGGGCATCTCCGGCAACCGGATCCTCACCGACGGGACGGGAGGACGCGTCGGCTTCGGTCAGAGCGCGCTCAACCGCTTCGACCGGGACGTCCTCTCCCAGACCGGAGTGCGGAGCGTCGTGCTCTACGAGGGCATCAATGACATCACGATGGACGACGCCTCCGACTCCGCGCTCGAGTCGGGGATCCAGCAGCTGGCCTCACGCGCGCACGCGGCCGGGCTGCGCTTCACCGTTGCCACCATCCCCGCTTTCCAGGGCTACACCGACTACACCGCCGCCCGGGACCGGGTGCGCCAGTGCGTCAACGACTGGATCCGCACGACGACGGCTATCGACGGCTTCCATGACTTCGACCGGGCGACCCGCGACCCGCTCAACCCGAGCGCCGCGTTCGCCGGTTACGTCTCCTCCGACCACCTGCACTTCACCACCAACGGGAACACGGCCCTCGCCGAGGTCCTCGCCCCGCGGCCCGCCCCGACCAGCCCCTCCCACACCTTCTCCCAGACGACGGCCGGAGCCTTCCACGGCAAGGGCATCGGCGACCTCGTCGCCCGAGACGACTCGGACGGGCACCTGTACGAGTGGGCGGGGCTGGGAGACGGGTCCTTCACGGCCAGGACCGACCTGACGGCCGGCTGGGGCGCGTTCTCCCAGACCACCGCCGGCGATTTCCGGGGGACGGGTCACGCGGACCTGATGGCGAGGGAGGACGCGACGGGCAACCTGTACATGTGGCCCGGCAATGGGGACGGTACCTTCGCCGGCCGCGTGCTCGTCACCGACGGGTGGGGTCCGTTCTCGCAGACGGTTGCCGGTGACTTCCGGGGGACCGGTCACGCGGACCTGATGGCGAGGGAGGACGCGACGGGCAACCTGTACATGTGGCCCGGTAACGGGGACGGTACCTTCGCCGGCCGCGTGCTCGTCACCGACGGGTGGGGTCCGTTCTCGCAGACGGTTGCCGGTGACTTCCGGGGCACCGGCCGTGCCGACCTCATCGCCCGCAACGACACCTACGGCGTCCTCGATGAATGGATGAACACGGGCGGAGCCTCCTTCTCCCACGCCTTCCGGCTCACCGACGGCTGGTGACCGGCCGGTCGGCCCGTCCAACTCGTCCTACCCGGCCAATGCGCTTGCACGGGACCACCGTTCGCAGCGACGGCCCACCGGGCCGGGCGGCTCGCCGAAGGCGAGGAGGACGTCCAGCAGGTCGCCCGGGGCCTCGGCCGTGACGTCGGGTCCGGCGGGCAGGCCGTGCACCGTCCACCGCGGGTGATGGGCCAGGCGTCGGCCGCGGTCTTCCTGGACAAGGGCCACCCGACGACCGTCTGGAACCGCTCGGCCGGCAAGGCCGAGCAGCTCGTCGCCAAGGGCGCGCCCCTCGCCGGCTCGGTCAGGAGCGCGCTCGAGGCGAGCCCGCTGGTCGTCGTCCGTGTCTCGGACTACGACGCCGTGCACAGGTTGCTGGACCCGGCCGCCTCCTCCCTGACCGGCCGCACCCTGGTCAACCTGACCATGGCGAGCTCCACCCAGGCCCGGGAGACCGCCGAGTGGGCGGCCGAGGCCGGCATCGACTACGTCGACGGCGCGATTCTGGCGGTGCCCCAGGCCATTGGCACCGCCGAGGCCACCCTGCTGTAAGCCGGCCCGGAGTCCTGGGGGGGGGGGGGGGGGGGGGGGGGGGGGGGGGGGAGCCCCACCCCGCCGCGCGC
>NZ_JBHWIO010000082.1:5548-14760 GCF_042732075.1 Kitasatospora sp. NPDC059812 | reverse complement strand
TCGCGTCGGGCCGCCGGCCTTCGCGGGCGACATCCGGGGGTGGTTTGGAGTCCACCCCCCGGCCAGGACGTCGCCGGCCTCGTGCGAACCGATCCACTTGTGCAGGTTCCTCAGAAGCCGTCGAAGCGTTTTGGCCGTCGAGCCCGGCACCCCGGGTGCGCCGAGGGCGCGCACCGACTCCTCACGGATCGAGGTCGCGGCAGACACGTCGTCTGCGGCCTTGGCCCGCTCGAAACGGGTCACCAGGTCGGCGGCCTGGGCGGCGTGGCCGGACGAGGGGTGCTCCGCTTGGCGGCTGGCCGGGACCCTGGCGTGCCCCCTGCCGGTGGCGTTTTGGGTCTCAGCGATGGGTGCGGGTGCGAGCCGGTCGGCGGTCTCGACCTTGGCAACGTCTGCTGCTCCGGTGGCGCGGTCGGGTCGGGTGGGTCGACTTCCCGGTCCGGGGCTCGTGGAGGAAGCGACAGAACACCGGCAGGTCCTGCGCATGGGCGTCGATGCCATTCGTCGCCCATGCTGCGGCGAGACGGCCTTGGCCTTTACAAAACGATTTTTCTGGAGCGTCAGCTGACCATCACTCCGAAGCACGGATGGCGGCGCGATCCAGCCGCAGGCCGGTGGCAGTCTCGGTCGTCGCCCGAATCAAGCAGCGCGACGGCCGAGGCATCAGAAGCCAGTCGTCCGACTTCCCGTCGGTGCTACAGGAGTTGGTCAAGGTCGAAGACGGCGGTCACCGGTGCGTGGTTGCTCCATCGATCGGCAGAGGAGGCGGGGCGTTCGATGTAGGCCTTGGTGCAGGTGTCCGTCCGCGAGGTTCTGACTGACCATCAGATAATCAATTCTCCACGCCGCGTCGTTGTCGACCCACGGGGTTGACTCGCCGGCCCCCAGGCAGCGGGCGGTACGGTGTCGGGCCCCCGGATCGGGGCCATGATGCTCCGGCACGACACGTTCATCCGGGACGAGCGGGTCACCCTGCCGGTCGCCGGGCACGAGGCCACCGCGACCACGCCGACCGGGCTGTTCCTCCACCCCCACCAGCGCCGCCTACAGCACCACCGTCCGCCCCGACGGCCCCGTTCCGGCGGTACTCACCCAGGGGTGGACGGGCGGCCCCGCCCCGGTCACATCCGCGAGCGTGACCGGGGCGGAGTCCCGCCGGTGGCGAGGGGTGAGCCTGCCGTTCCTCAGGACGCGCTGAACCTCAGAAGGAGGCGGGGGCATGGCGCCGCGACCTCTCCCTCGGGAGGAGGGCCCCATGCCGCGAGTGCGGCGGAAACCCCCTGTGGGCCGGATTCCAGATAGCAGATCATGTTCACCGGGTACCGACTGTTGTCGAGCATGTAGCGGTCCATCGGTGTCGGCTCCTCGCTTATTCGCAGCCCTCGCTCTTCGGGTGGGCCGATCCGGTGCCAGTCGGGATGCAGATGGATGGAGCCCAGGATCTCGGCCCCGTCACGGTCCGCCTGCCGGTGAATACGAAGCAGATCCTGCGAGCTGCACCAGAATCCCCGGCGGGGGTTTCGGTAGGCGCTTCCAAAGCACGGCTCTATGGAGCTCGAGAACTCTTCGAGCGCCATCGGGTCGGTGGCACGGACGTTGGTCGCGAACTGGACCGAGGTGATGGCCGCGACACCGTCGTCGACGGTGCCGAGCAGGAGGGCGAAACAGGAGGGTGGTTCCTGCGGGGTACAGGCCTCGTATTCATCGCGCGCTACCGAGATGAACGACTTGACGGCGTCGAATCCGATCAGGGCGGTGTGGGGGGTGAGGGTCACGGCGGCTCCTCCTCCTTCAGACGACATGCGCATGGTGGTCCGCCGCGGTGGTCCGTGAAGCGAGGTCCAGCGAGTGAACCTCGGCCGGGGAGAGTTCCAGGGTCGCTCCCGGGGTCAGTTCGGCGAGCTGCTCGGGCGTCCTGCTGCTGGCGAGCGGAGCGACGACATGGGGCTGCGCCCTCAGCCAGGCCAGGGCCACCGCGGCGGGGGCGGTGTCGTGCTCGGAGGCGATCGTGTCCAGCGTCCGGAGCACCGTGCGGCCGCGGGGCGTTTCGCCGTACGGTCGTGCCGCGTCGCTGCGGACGCTGGGAACGGCGGGTGCGCCTTCGCGGTACTTGCCCGTCAGGAAGCCCTGCGCCAGGGCGAAGTACGGGACGCAGGAGACGCCCTCGCGCTCGCAGACCGGGGCGATCCCGCTCTCGAAGGGCTCGCGTTCCATGAGGTTGTAGGGAGGCTGGACCGCCACGTACGAGGCGAGCCCCGAACGCTTCGAAACCTCAAGGGATTCAGCCAGCCTGGGGCCGCTGATGTTCGAGGCGCCGATATGGCGCACCTTCCCTGCCACGATCAGTGTGTCGAGTGCGGCGAGGGTCTCTTCGAGGGGAGTTTCCGGGTCGTCCGCGTGCGTGTAGTAGAGGTCGATATGATCCGTCCGCAGACGGCGCAGGGATTCCTCCACGGCCTGGTGAACGACCTTCGCCGTGAGCCCGGACAGTCCGTTCAGTCGGCCTACCTTGGTGGCGATGACGAAACGGTCCCGCTGACCGCGCGCGGCCAGCCAGTTGCCGAGGATGGACTCGGACTCCCCGCCGGTGTTTCCGGGGGCCCACTGGGAATAGGAGTCGGCGGTGTCGATGAAGTTCCCGCCCGCGGCGGCGTAGGCGTCGAGGACGCGGAAGGATGTCCGCTCGTCGACGGTCCATCCGAAGACGCTGCCGCCGAGGCAGAGTGGAAAGACGTCGAGCTCGGAGTCTGCGATGGTAACCAATGGACGCCTTCTGGGTTCTTACCGGTTTCGGTGGTCGGTTCCGGTGCGGAGGGTGGGGCGCAGGGGGGCGCGACTCGGCGCACCCCCCCACCTGAGGGGTCGGCTGACGCCCCCGACAGCAATGTCCAATGAATAGCGTGCACTTGATATTCAGTCAGTGTGGAAACCGATACTACCTTCTGGTCCGATGCCATGCCGAGGCGTCGGCTGGATTCCGTCGTGGTCGGGGTGTGCGCCTGCGCCGTCGTTCTGCGCTCGAACAGCTCGACGGCGAGGCCGCCCCCGGTGGTTACCGGGCCGAGGCGGGTCGCGGCCGGGTCGTGGGTCGCAGGCCGTAGGCGCGGGTGGTCCGCGCGTCCACCGCCCTGGTACGCATGGCCTTCGCATGCCGCGAGGCTGGATCGCCTTCCTGCCAAGGGAGTTCGGGCGAAGGGCGCGGGGTCGGACCAGCGACCGGCATGGGTGGCGGCGCGCTCGACACAGGCCTCCACCGACTTCGCGGCGGAGTGATCGCTTCCGGGGCGCAGGTGAAGGCTACCGAGAGCCCCTTTCGAAGATCCACGTCGTCGAAGTCCTCAAAGGAACCCTCCCGGCATCCTCACCTCCGTCGCCGAGAGCAGGGCCGTGCTCCGTCCAGGGCGCCGCTCCCCTGTCGGGATGGTGGAGGCGTCGCCCCGCAGGATTCCCCGGGTCGTGATCCTCCCTGCGAAGCCGAGGACACCGACGACCCTCCCTCGCTGGACCCCGCCCGGTGAGCGCCGCGGCGTCGTACCTCGGAGCCCAGACGGGCGGGACCGGCGCCAAGGTGTTCACCGGGCGTAGTCGACCTCGGGGAAGTCGGGGGAGGGACCGTCGAGCAGCCGCCCCTGGTCGCGGAGGTGGAGGTCGAAGAAGGCTCGCGGGTAGGCGCGTTGGAACGCCTGTGCCCGGTGTCCGGGAATCGTCCCGATCTCGTCCTCCAGATCGGGCGGTGACATGCCCAGGAGAGGGGCGATCAGCGGCAGGATCAGCACATCGTCGCCGAACGACTGGTGCGCGGCTCCCCGTACGGTCAGATGCAGGCGCCAGCCGCGCAGACGCGACCAGAACGCGCGCAGGGCGGGGTTGCTCTCCATGCTGCCCTTGCCCGGGGTGTCCACGACCAGGAACGGACGGTCGAGCCCGGCGTCTACCACCGGGCCCGCCGCGCCCCCGTCCAGGCTCACTCCCGCCGTGATCCGCCCGTCGGTGAGCATCGTCGCGGCGGTGGTGGCGCCGCCCAGGGAGTGGCCGAGCATCCCGACGCGCCGCAGGTCGAGCGCCCCGTGCATGCCTGTGGGCAGCGGGGTGCGGCAGACGCCGGGGTGGCCACCCGAGCGGAGGACGGCGAGCCGGTCCAGGACGAAGCGGATGTCGGCGGTACGGACCGCGAGGGCCTTGGCGTAGTCGCTGATCCCGCCCAGCGGATTCGTCTCGACGCGTCCACCGGGGAAGGCGACCGCCGCCGCGTCGTAGGTGTGGTCGACGGTGACCACCAGAAAGCCGTGACTGGCGAGGTCTTCCACGACGCCGGTGCCGAACGACCGTGACGCGTCGGCGCCGGGAGAGTAGAGCACGACGGGCAGAGGGCCCGGTGGGCCGCCGACGGGAGCGCCCTCGTGGCCGTGGGTGCCTCCCAGCCGTACCCGGCCGGGAGGCAGGCCGAGGAGGCTCAGGTACCGGTCGGCCGCCGCCGGAGGCATCCAGGGAACAGTGGGACGGGCCGCGCAGCCGCGGGCGGGGTACCAGATGCTGATCATCAGCTCACGGCAGGGGCGGGAGGGTACCCAGGGGTCCGGCCGCGCGGTGTCGGTCAGGTGCAGCGCGATCGTACCCAGCGGGTACGGTCCGTTCGGGGCGGGCAGCTGGAACCGCACGGGTTCCTCCTGCCCCGGTCGCGCGGCGGCCACCGGCGCGAGCGGACCCGGGATCATGGCGGCGGCCAGTCCGGCGCACGAGGACAGCAGTGTTCTCCGATTCATGGCTCCACTGTTCCGTCCGATGAGCCCGGCGGCTTCGCCCCCGGGGAGTAACCCGGTGTCAGCCCAGGAGGGTACGACGGGCATCAGCCGCGCGGATGACTCAGCCCGCGGGATGACGTCCTCCGGGCTGACGGGCCCCGGGCCCCGTTTGGATAGCGTGGCCGGCATGGGGGACGGGGAGTCACGGCCGCTGGTGGCCAGACGTCTGCGGGACGGACAGTGGCACGGCGTGGACACGGTCGCGGTCGTGCTCCTCGCCCTGGCGTTCGGCGCGAGCGAGACGCGCAGCGGTGGCTGGGGCGCGGGAGCCGTGGCGGCGGTGGTCTGGCTGCCGGTCGCGGTACGGCGTAGACGGCCCGTCCGGGTTCTGTACACGGTCCTGGCCGGAGCGGTCTTCGCCATGGCGTTCACCGGATGGGAGGAGTCCTGGGTCCCGGTCGGGGCCGCCCTGTACACGGTGGCGGCGCGGGAACCGGGGCGCCGGTCCGCGACGGCGCTCGGCTGCTCGCTGGGCGCCGTCGCGGCGGCCATGGCCCTCGTACCGCGACCGGTCCCGGCCTCCGGGGTCGCGTGGGGCGTCGTCTTCGCGTCTTTGATGATGATCCTGCCCTGGCTGGTGGGCACCGCGCTGAGAGAGCAGCGGTCGTACGCGGAACTCGCCGCCCGGCAGGCCGTGACGGACGAGCGCCTGCGGATCGCCCGCGAACTCCACGACGTGGTGGCCCATCATCTGACTGTCATCGCGGTACGGGCCGAGGTGGCCCGTGCGGTGGCCTCCACCAACCCGCAGGAGGCCGAGCGGACCCTCGCACTGGTCGGGACGGCGGGCCGGACGGCGCTCACCGAGATGCGCCGCATGCTCGGCGTTCTGCGATCACCCGGTGACGGAGCCGAGTTGGGGTCCGCCTCCGGTCTGGCGGACCTGCCCGCGCTCGCGGCCGGCGCGGGCCCGCGCGTGGAGCTGTCCGTCGACCCGGATCCACCGCTCCCCCCGGGTGTGGAACTGGCGGTCTACCGGATCGTTCAGGAAGCCCTCACCAATGTCGTCAGGCACGCGGGATCGGCGGACTGCCGGGTGAAGCTGTCCCGGATGGGTCCCGAGGCGGTCGAGATCGAGGTCGTCAACGACGCGCCGTCCCGGCTCCCGTCCCGGCGTCCTGGCGGCGGGCACGGACTCATCGGGATGCGGGAGCGGGCGGCCATGTGCGGCGGGACCCTCTCCGCCGGCCCCCTGGCGACGGGCGGATTCCGGGTGCATGCGCGGCTGCCCTGCGGATCGGAGGCAGCACGGTGAACCGGCCGGTCCAGGTTCTGATCGCCGATGACCAGGCGCTGTTGCGGGCGGGCTTCCGCCTGCTCATCGAGAGCGTGCCGGACCTCACCGTCGCGGGCGAGGCCGTCAGCGGCGAGCAGGCCGTCGAACTCGCCCTGCGGCTGCGGCCCGACGTCGTGTTGATGGACATCCGGATGCCGGGCATGGACGGTCTGGAGGCCACCCGGCGCATCTGCGCGGACCCGGACGCCGTCGGCACCCGTGTGCTGGTCCTCACCACGTTCGACCTGGACGAGTACGTGTACGCGGCACTCCGCGGCGGAGCCAGCGGATTCATCCTGAAGGACATCCTCCCCGCCGACCTGCTGACAGCCCTGCGGGTGGTCGCCTCCGGCGACGCCCTGCTCGCGCCCGCGGTCACCCGCCGTCTGATCCGCGAGTTCGCCGGACGCCACGAGCCGCGCCCGCGACTCGCCCGGGAGCTAGCGGGCGTGACCCCACGGGAACGGGAAGTCCTCCGATTGGTGGCCCGGGGACTGCCCAACCACGTGATCGCCGAGCATCTGGGGCTGAGCATCGCGACCGTCAAGACACACGTCCGGCGGCTGCTGGCCAAGCTCCACGCCCATGACCGGGCCCAGATGGTCGTCATCGCCTATGAGACAGGCATGGTCACCGCAGGTGGGAACCTCCCGTCCACAGGCTGACGCCTCACCGGCTGGGATGGTGGACCTGAAGGGGACTTCCCCGGTGGTGCGTAGACTCCGTGCACGGCTTCCGCGACTTCGACGACCGCAACCTGCTGGGCTTCGTCGACGGCACCGAGAACCCGGAGGACGGGGCGGCGACCGGGGGCAGCTCACCGGCCGCCGGGCCGGAGCCCGTGCCACCGGACGCGGCGCGCACCGCCCCGTACCGCTGGGCTGTGGCTGCCCACCGGGGGTGGCAGCGTCACCACCACCGCTCCTGGCACCGCAGTCACCGGGGAGCGGCAGGACGTTGTTGCCGCTTCCGGGTAGCGGCAGAACAGGAACCCGTCCGCACCGCCGGCCTGCGGCTGCCGGGTGGCCCACCACCGTTGCGTCGGCGGACAGGGCTGGTGCGGCGCCGCCGCCGGGCCCGCCCGGCCGGACTGCGGCCGGGCGGGTGCGTAGCCGGCGGGCTGGGGTCAGCGCGCGAGGACGAAGCCCTCGAAGTCCTCGTCGACGAACGCCGCCGGCTCGCCGCCCTCCCACAACGCCCCTCCGCCTGGGTGGAAGTCGAGACCGGCCAGACCTTCGCCGATTCCTGGACCCAAGCCGACCAGGAAAGGCGCCGCCAACTCCTCCTCGGCCTCAAGGCCCGCCTCTACATGACACCCACCATCGAAGGCTGGTACCTGCCCGCCGAAATCGAAGCACGAGTATCGAAGCTGGACCGCGCTGGAAGGTCGGCGTAGATCGCGAAGCGGACGAGCAACTGGCGGCCGTCATCGACAGATTCGACGGGCCGCTTCCGTGCGGGGGAGCGGCTACGGCGCTAGCCTCTACCGTCGGCTGCTGGTAGCACCGCCGTGGATGCCCTCGACCACGAGTGGGCCACCCTGACACTCCGAAGTGGCCACCCTCCGGGCCACCGGATTGGCTGCCTCCGATGCCGTCGACCACGGCCTCGGCTACAGCTCTCCCCAACAAGCCGAAGATAAGCGATAAGTTGGTCGAGCGTCGGGCACTGTAGTCATCGAGGAGTTGGCCACGATCAAGCCCGGATCTGCCGAATCATCCAACCGAGGAGTCCTGGGCTGGCAGGATGGCCGGACCGGTAGTTGACGCCGGTGCTGGACGAGGAGCATGCGTGGGACCGCATGTGATCAACGATCGCTTCCTGCTGGTGGGAGACAGCGCGCGCAGCGGCGGTCTGTCGAAGGTGTGAAAGGCCGTCGACACGGCAAATAGCGACAGTGACAGGCAGTTCGCGGCGATCAAGTTACTCAAGCGGCGCGACGACGAAATCATCAAGGTCTTCCTGGAACGGGAGACCGCCGCACTCAAAGCTGTCGAGCACCCTCATATCGTGCGGATGCTGGAGTCGGGCTGGGACCCGGTTCTGGAGCGGTACTACATCGCCCTGGAGTGGGTGGAGCGCAGCCTGAAGGACGATCTACAGGCTCGTCGGCTGGGACGCCCACTTCGAGAAGATCGTGTCACCACCTTGTAACAGTCAGCGATGATCAAGGAGCGGCACAGTGTCGGGCCCACCGGCCGGGACCGCGCGGCGAAACCCCGGACGGGCATCGCTCCGGGTGAGAGGTTCGCCTGTTCGGCTCAGCGAGGATGACGGCCAGGAGACGGCGCCCGGAGACCCTCCTACCGTTGGACCCCGGGAGGCTGCATCCCCGCGGAGCCCGGCCGAGGACCTCTCGCCCGTCGGCCACCGCTCACGCCGAACCCGGCAGTCGACTTCCACCGTGACCACGCAGGGTCCGGGTCGAAGGAGATGAAGGACATGAACACCACACGCACCGCCCGCACGCCCGCGACACCCGCACTGAACGGGTGCCGGACATCACGCCGCCGCCTTCGGGCACGGATCGGGCTCGCCGCGACCGCCACGGCCCTGTCGCTGCTGCCGATCGCCCCGTCCACCGCCAGCGCGGCACCCCATCTCCCGCTCACACAGATCGTGCGGGAGGCCAAGGTGAAGGCGCAGCAGGAGCACCCCGGCTCGCAGTTCTACGACGCGGACGCCGTCCTGCTGACACCCACGACCAACCCCAATGACGTCCAGGCCTGGTGGATCCGCTTCCGGGCCAAGAACTCGGAGCCGTCCTTCGAGTACAAGTACTCGACCACCGGTCAGTACCAGAGCACGCAGCCGTGGAGCGTCCCGATCGGGATCCAGGCCATCTCCCCGTTCACCATGACGGAGGTCCAGGCCCACGATCTGGCCGTCAAGGCCGGGCACACCGGCGCGTTCAAGCCCCTGTACCTCAATGAGCCCGTCGTGCAGAACCCGCATCCCACCTACTACTTCTGCATTCCCAGCGAGGGCAGGACGGTGGCGGTGGACACCGTGACGGGCCACGTCACCACGCCGTGGTCGTGCTAGTGACCACGGTGTGAGCCCTGTTCGGTGGGGGGGGCCCCCCCGGGGGGGGGGCGGGCGGGGGGGGGGGGGGGGGTGTGGGAGCGCCCGCG
>NZ_JBHWIO010000082.1:0-5538 GCF_042732075.1 Kitasatospora sp. NPDC059812 | reverse complement strand
GGGGGGGCCCCGGCGGGCGGCCCCCCCCCCCCCGGGGGGGGGGGTGTGCGCCGCGGGGTGGGGGGGCGGGGGGGGGCCCCGACCCCGGGGGGGGGGCCCCCCCCTCGGCGGCTGGCGACCCTTGCCCTCCGCCCGCTCGGTGCCGCCGACCGGGCGGGCGACAAGGGTCGCCAGCCTGGAGCGCGAAGGGCCGGCTGCCGCCGGTCAGCCGGGCCCGGGTACGAGCGGGGGCCGTGCCGGTTCGGCCGGTCGCCGCGGATCCGCGCTGGCCGTTGCGGCCGGCATGCTCTGTGTCGCCGGCATCGCCCCGGTGGCGCTGTCCGGGACCGCCCACGCGCAGGGCACCTGCACGGTCTCGGGCCCCACCACCACCTGTACGTTCGCCTTCACGGGCGCCGAGCAGACGTTCACCGTCCCGAGCGGCGTCACCCAGGTCGACGTCACGGCGATCGGCGCGGCCGGCGGCCTGGAGGGTGTCAACAAGACGCCCGGCGGCCGCGGCGCGCAGGTCTCGGGCACGGTCACCGTACCTGCGCCGCCGACAGATCCCCGCCCGCATCGCCCGCCGCGGGATCGAGACCTCCAGCCGTCTCGGCCGGCACCGCTGGGTGATCGAGTGCACCGTTGCGTGGCTCGGCGGCTTCCGCAGACTTCACCGTCGCTACGAGCGAAAGGCCGACCACTTCGCCGCCTTCGCCAGCATCGCAGCAGCCCTCATCTGCACCCGACGCCTCTCCAAATGAGATCTCCTTTTAGTACTGTTCGACGTCACTGAGGCACCTGTACCCCAGGACGCAGGCCCACACGGCGACGAACACGCCGACGATGACGAAGCCGACGCTGATATCAGTCGCTGTCAGCCCGGAGACGGGGGGACGGTAGGGCTTCGGTCGGCCACGACCCGCCAGTGTGTCCCCAGCCCCACTGGTCAAAACACCTAGGCGGCAGGCCTCTTGGCGGCAGCGCGCGCCGTTGTTGCGTTGGCGGCTGAGTTGACACGCGCCGTGTGGGCGCGCCGCGAGACCTCGCCCCCGAAGGGACTCCAGCCATACAGCGATGCCAGCAACTCAGCCACCGCTGCGACCCCTGCGGACACAGACGTCGTGAGCCGCGCCATAAGAGCCGGCGGCCGGGCAACCAGCCGGCCGCGACTCTGCGAAGCCGTGATGGCGCATTGCTCGGACCAAAGCTCAAAGACCTGTGCAAGGCGCGCAAAGAAGACGGCGACGAGAGCCAAGGACGCGTAGAAAGCAATGAACCCTACAATGACACGCTGGGCAACACCTGGGGGTGGCGTGCCAGGAGCCCATGGCCAGCCCATTGCTTCATGGACGCCGCCATACCCAAAACACGAGGCGAAGAATGCAGAAGCCACCAAAGGGCTTCCGATGTCCTCGTAGTCGTCTGCATCCTCATTGCCCTGCTCGGGGGGCCGCTGGCCTGGGTGGGAGGTGTCGGCGCTCTTCTTCCCGTACGGCGGTAGGAAGACCTGCCATATCCCGCCATGGACGTTCCCGCCGACGAAGGTGCCAGACCCGTGGTTGTGCTGCTCCCTGCGGTCATCGTCCGCCATCTGGCGTCCCGCCCTGACTGAGAGTCAGGCCACCGTAGACGTTCCCGCCGATGAAAGTCCCCGTTCCAGAGTTGCGCTGGTTCCACACGTTCGAGGTCGACGGCATGGGCTGCGCGAGCCCATCGACCTCGGCCATCGCCTCTCGGTGTTCGGACAGGTATCGCGCGATGGCCTCTGCCCATGCCTCGGTCGCCGCAGCCCGTACTTCCCCGTCTTCGGAGGAGAGCTGCGCTGCGGTGGTGCCGACCGCCACGGTAGCTGCTTGCTGCTGGTGGGCCGTTCCAAGGCGGAAGAAGTGTGCCACTGTGGACTGCATCTTCCCGGCGCCCCAGGTGGCGATGGCGGCAACCAGCGTCCCCGCTGCGCCGGTCGCCACTGCTGTGATCTCAGCGTCGTACATGATCGAGACGATCTCCCCGTTTCGTGGCCGCGGTCCGCAGCCGAACCTACCGTCGGCGCCACCCGCGCGTGGGCGAATCCGTTGACTGGCGGTGGTGATGAAGAGGGTGAACCTGCAATGGACACATCTAGGCCGGCCGGATCGACAAGCACGCGGAAGCTCGTGGTGGACAAGCGATCTTGGCCGTGAACCCGTTTACCAGGAGCTTCTTCACGTCCGAACACCGCCTCCAGCCCAACTACCCACCCACCCATTCAGGTTGAAAAGAGCTCACTGTCTGTGCCGGAAGTTAGTCTCACAACCATGACACCTACGGACCTACCGGCAGCCGACCATCGCGAGATGAGGCAGGCAAGAGGTGCCAGCCTAAGGCTGGCCGCGCCACAGGTAGTCGGCGAATGGCATCCCGTTCGTAACGGTGAACTCATTCCGGACTCGGTCGCAGCAGGGTCGAGCCGGAAGGCGTGGTGGCTCGGCCCGTGTGGCCACGAGTGGCAGGCAGTGGTCCACAGCAGGAGCGGTGGATGCGGATGCCCCTACTGCGGCAGCCGCAGAGTGGGATACGGCAACGACCTGGCGACTCAGTTTCCGAATGTGGCTCGTGACTGGCACCCCACCCGAAACGGTGATGCCCAACCGGACCGAACCGCACCCAAGTCGAACAGGAAGGTGTGGTGGCTGGGATCCTGCGGTCACGAGTGGCATACGACCGTGGCGAACCGCACAGCCAGGCGTTCCGGATGCCCGTACTGCGCTAATCAGAAGGTCGGGTATGGCAACGACCTCGCCACGCGGCACCCGGAACTCGCAGCACAGTGGCACCCCACCCGCAATAGCGGCCTGTCACCAGAGCAAATCCCTTACGGGGCACGACTCAACGCATGGTGGCGCTGTGCCAGCGGCCACGAATGGCAAGCCATGGTCTTCAAGCGATCCGCTGGACACGGGAACGGAAATCGGCAGGTGAATCGCCGCTGCCCGAGCCAAGGGTTGTCCCGCAACGGCGGGACGCAAGTGAGATGACCTCTCATGCCATCAGTGTGCTCGCGACCACTGGCAGCGCCCCCGTGGCCCGGTAACGCCCATCTGTGACACGGCGGGCGGCGACGACCGGCGGGTGCTGGCGGGTGCTGGCGGTGTGGGGATTCCGAAGGAACCGGCCGGCCCCGGGCGCTCGCCGAAGGCCCGGCCGACGCGGGAGCGGCGAAAAGGTTGGTGTGCAGGGCCGACGGAACCGGGTAACGTCTTTGCCATGTTCTTCCAGACGCCGACTTACGAGTGAGCGCGCTGGGGGTCAAGGGGTTGCGGGCGGTGGCCGTATCTAGAGGGATGTTCGGGTCTGGATCGTCGGGGGAGCTGATCTGGGGCGGACAGGTGCTTCGCTTGTGGAAGCAGGGTCACGTGAATCGCTTTGCTGAAAAATCCACTCCGGGAGTGCCGTGCGACTTCCTTCGCCGCTGGCGTATTTGCTACCGAGAGGAAGCCCCGACGTGTGGAATGCCCCGCGTCGGGGCCGCCTCTTGATTCTGTCGAACTACCAGTTTCTGCTGCCTAGTTGTTCAGATCGAACACTGCCGTGACCGGTGCGTGGTCGGACCAGCGCTCGGTGTGGGTGGCGGCCCGCTCGACGTAGGCCTCGACGGCCTTGGCGGCGAGGCCCGGGGTGGCGACCTGGAGGTCAATTCTCCAGCCGGAATCGTTGTCGAAGGCGCGGCCGCGGTAGGACCACCAGGAGTAGGGGCCGGTGCGGTCGGGGTGGAGGGTGCGGACGACGTCGACGTAGCCGGCTTCGTCGTAGACGCGGGAGAGCCAGGCGCGTTCTTCGGGGAGGAAGCCGGCTGACTTCTGGTTGGCCTTCCAGTTCTTGAGGTCTTCGGGGCGGTGGGCGATGTTCCAGTCGCCGCAGACGACGACCTCGCGGCCGTCGGCGGCGGCGCGGGTGCGGAGGGCGGTGAGGTGGACGAGGAATTCCGCCATGAAGCGTTCCTTCTCGTCCTGGCGTTCGGTGCCGACCTCGCCGGAGGGGAGGTAGAGGCTGGCGACGGTCAGCCCCGGCAGGTCGATCTCGACGTACCTGCCCGTGTTGTCGAACTCCTCGGACCCGAATCCGATGACGGTCCGCTGCGGCTCCTGGCGGGACAGGACGGCGACGCCGGCCCGGCCCTTGGCGACGGAGGGGGCCCAGACCGCGTGCCAGCCGTCGAGGTCGCGCAGTTCGACGGGCAGTTGCTCCGGCTCGGAGCGCACCTCCTGGAGGCAGACCACGTCCGCCTCGGTGCCGGCCAGCCACTCGACGAAGCCCTTCTTGGCTGCCGCCCGGATTCCGTTCACGTTCACACTCGTCACCACGATCACCCGGGCAGCCTACCGAGTGCCGGGGCCTGCGCCGAAGCGTGACGCGCACCGGCTGTGGGATGACGTGAACGCGGCATGAATGTGTGCGACAGTCGCACCAAGCCGCGCCATTGGTCTTGACCATCTCCGGACGATGCCCCTAGGGTCGCTTACTGCAAAGACCTTTAATAAAGAAGGACGGATAAAAGCCCGCTCTCCCACCTGCCGCATCTGCGGACAGCGGGCTCGGGATCCGACCTCCTTACCGCAGGGTGGACAAGCAGGGTGGAGGACACGGTGGGGACGACTGGACAGCTTTCGGCGGTGCCGGAACCGAAGTACTGGCACCTGCGTACGGTGCTGCTGCGGGCCATCGACTCGGAGTTCTCCACCGGCCAGGTCCTGCCCAACGAGCGCGAGCTCTCCGCCCGCTTCGGGGTCGCCCGGGCGACCCTGCGGCAGGCCCTCGACCAGCTGGAGCTGGAGGGCCGCCTGGTGCGCCGCCGGGGGATCGGCACCCTGATCGCCGCCCCGCGGGTCGGCGTCCCGGTCAACCGGCAGGAGGAGGGCTGGCCCGGCGTCGGCCGCAACCAGGCCTGGCGGACGGTCGACTGCACCACCGCCCCCGCCCCGGCGCAGCTGGCCAAGGGCCTCGGCATCGCCGAGGGCGCCACCGTGCACACCGTCCGCCGGGTTCGCCTGGTGGAGGGCCGGGCGGTGGCCACCGAGTCGCTGCACGTCCCGGCCGCCGCGCTGCCGCACCTGCCCGGCTTCCGGGCCGAGAGCGACCGGGCCCGCTCGGTGCTGCGCCAGCTGGAGCGGCTGGAGGTGGACGGCGAGTCCCGCGCGGTCGAGCTGGGTGTCGCCGAGGCCGCCGAGGGCGCCCTGCTGGAGCGCCCGCCCGGCTCGCCGGTGCTGGTGATGACCACCCAGTACGCGTCGGCCGGCCGCCTGGTGGCGCTCGCCGTCGCCACCTACCGGGCCGACACCTGCAAGCTGACCTTCGGCTCGACCGGGCTGGTCGAGGTCACCCCGGTCGGCGCTGCGGCCGAGGTCCGCACCGCCTCCTGAACCACTTTTCCGACACCCTCAGGCCGAGGCCTGGACGCCCGACCGGCGTCCGGGCCTCGGTCGTTGTGCGGGCGGATTTGTCCGGGCGGAGCTGAGTTCGGACCTCAGCCCGGGACCGGTCCCCGGGGGGTGTGGCGGGCCCGCACTCGCGGGCGGTGGC
>NZ_JBHWIO010000081.1:3964-39511 GCF_042732075.1 Kitasatospora sp. NPDC059812 | reverse complement strand
CGTTTCGGGTACACCGCCCCCGGCCCCCCCCCCGCCCCCCCGCCCCGGGGGGGGGGGGCGGGGGGGGCGTGTTGCGGGCCGGGGGCCACGCGGCGGCCCGGAACACCGGGCACGGCACGTGAGGGGAGTTCCAGGTGATCGGACGGGCGCTGAACGGGCGTTACGAACTCGTCGAGATAATCGGCGTCGGCGGCATGGCCACCGTCTGGCGCGGGCTGGACCACGTGCTGGGCCGTCAGGTGGCCGTCAAGGTCCTCAACGGGGGACTCGCCGACGACCCCCGCTTCGCCGAGCGGTTCAGCCGCGAGGCGCAGCACGCGGCCATGCTGGTGCACCCGAGGATCGTCATGGTCTTCGACTCGGGCGTCGACCAGGGCACACCGTTCATCGTCATGGAGCTCGTCCACGGCCGTTCGCTCGCCGCCGTGCTGGCGCAGCAGCCGGGTCTGCCGGTGGAACGCGCCGTCGGCATCGCGGCGGCGGTCTGCGAGGCGCTGGCGGTCGCGCACGGGGCCGGGCTGGTCCACCGGGACATCAAACCCGGCAACATCATGATCACCGACGACGGCGGGGTGAAGGTCGTCGACTTCGGCATCGCCCGGGCCGGTTCGTCCAGCAACCTGACCCAGACGGCGAGCGTGCTCGGTACGGCCGCCTACCTGTCGCCCGAGCAGGCCACCGCCTCGCCCCTGGACGGCCGCACCGACCTCTACGCGGTCGGCTGCGTGCTCACCGAAATGCTCACCGGCGAGACGCCGTTCACCGCCGAGACGCCGGTGGCGATCGCCTTCAAGCACGTCAGCGAGCAGCCCCTGCCGCCGTCCTACCGCCGCCCCGGCCTGCCGCCCGCGCTGGACGCGGCCGTGCTGCGCCTGCTCGCCAAGAACCCCGCCGACCGGCCGGCGGACGCCGTCGCGGCGCGGGCCGAACTCCTCTCCACCATCCCCGGGTTGGCGGTCGGCGACCCGACGGCGGAACTCCTCGCCACCGCCGCCGCCACCCAACTGCTGCCGCCCGTACGGCCGGTGAACCCCAACCAGCAGCACACCACCCTGCTCCCGCCGCAGGCCCCGGCCGTCACCTCGCTGATGGCGCCCGTCCCGCAGGCCCCGCCGGCCACTTCGCTGATGGCGCCCGTCCCGCAGGCCCCGCCGGCCACTTCGCTGATGGCGCCCGTCCGGCAGGCCCCGCCCGGGGCCGCCGGCCGCAACCGCAACCGCCGCCGCAGGCCCCTCGTCCTCGGCGCGCTGGGCGTGGCCGGACTCGCCGGCGTCACCGCCCTGGCCGTCGCCGCCCTGGACGAGCCCGCCGGCAACGCCGCCGCCCCCGCTCCCGCCAAGCCGCCGGCGGCCACCGCCCCCAGCACCCCGGCTGCCGCGCCCAGCACCCCGGCCCGTGCGTCCACCCCCGCGGCGACCCCGACGCCCACCACCGCGGCCCCCACCACCCCGGCCGGTCTCCCCACGGCCCCCAACCCGGGCATTCCCCGCAACCAGGGGGCGGCCCTCCAGCTCAACGCCTTCCGCCAGGCCGTCGTCCAGACCCCGGTCGGGGGCAAGGAGCACGACCGCCAGGCGGAGCTGCTGCGGATCCTCGACGACGCCTCCGCCCGCCTCAACGAGGGCAATCCGGACGACGCGGCCCAGGAGCTCAAGGACGCCCAGAAGGTGATCCGCGACCTGGCCAAGAAGCACGCCATCGACGGCCCCACCAGCGCCAACTGGAACGCCCGCCTCGGCGCCCTGCTGATCACCCTGCACGCCACGGCCGCCGACAACCAGGACTGGTGACCGCAGGGCCCGAGTTCTGTCCGACGGGGCGCTTCAGCGCGCGGCCGCGGGCTGCTCGGCCGCCCAGGCGAACCCGTCCGGGTCGGTGAAGGTTCCGGCGGTGCCGCCGATCACGAGCCGGTGCGATCCGCTGCCGTCGGGGGAGACTCCGGCGTCCTTGGCGAGGGCCCGGCGCTTGTACAGCGCGAGCTTGACCGGGCTGGACCCGGTGGCGAACTCGACGTACACCGGGCCGAAGCTCTTCGCCACGGCGAGGCCGCGGTCGACGTAGAACCGCTTGCTCGCGGAGACGTCCGCGACTCCGAGCAGGAGCACGAGCCGGTCGATCCGCCGGGTGGCCGGGCCGGTGTCCTTCTTCGCGGAGGTCGCGATCTTCCAGATCGTCCCGTCCGGGGCCTGGACGACGCCGCCGTAGCCCCAGAGCGACTTCGCGGCGGGCTTGAGGGCGGTGGCGCCGGCGTCGAGGGCGGCGTCGACGAAGCCGTCGACGGTGGCGGGCTGGGACACCGTGAGCGACAGCGTGAACCCGCGGAAGCCGGTGGTCGGCTCCTGCGAGGCCCGCAGGCGCAGCTGCGTGTCCAGGCCGAAGGCGGTGGTGTAGAAGCTGCGGGCGGCCGTGGGGTCGGCCACGTCGAGGATGAGGGAGTCGATGGAAGTCATGTCCTCCACGCTAGGCGCGGCCCGGTGGCCGGGGCTTCTCGAATCCTGACCGGTCCGGGGGCCCGTCGTGCGCGGCGCCGGTAGTCGTCGGGCGGCATGCCGACCAGCTCGGTGAAGCGGGTGCGGAAGGCGTCCGGCGAGGTGCAGCCGACCGCGCGGCGGACCGCGGTGACGCCGAGGCCGCCGCCGCGCAGGAACGCGGCCGCGCGCTCGACGCGCCGCGCCGCCAGGTAGCCGTACGGCGAGTCGCCGTAGGCCAGCCGGAACTCGCGGCTGAGCTGCCCGGCCGCCAGGCCGGCGTCGCGCGCGAGCGCCAGGACGTCGAGCGGCCGCGCGTACTCGCGGTCGATCCGGTCCCGGACGCGGCGCAGCCGCGCGAGGTCTTTCAGGCGCTGCGCCGCCGCGCGGGCGCGGGCCCACGAGGGGTGACACACGGGAGGACTCCTCTCATCGGGCCCGACTCCGGCCGTCGCGGCCGTCAGGGACTGCACGGCCCGTACGGTCGGCGCGCGGCCGGACGGCTCAGCGCAGCTCCTGGATGCGGATCAGGTTGCCGGCGGGGTCGCGGAAGGCGCAGTCGCGCATGCCGTACGGCTGCTCGGTCGGCTCCTGGACGACCTCGGCGCCGCCGGCCTGCACCGCCCGGAAGGTGCCGTCGAGGTCCCGGGTGGCCAGCAGGATCCAGCCGTAGGTGCCCTTGGCCATCATCTCGGCGATGGTGCGGCGCTCGTCCTCGGTGACCCCGGGGTCGACGGCCGGCGGCGCCAGGAGGATGGAGGTGTCGGGCCGCCCGGCGGGGCCGACGGTGATCCAGCGCATCTTGCCCTGCCCGACATCGCCGCGGACCTCGAAGCCGAGGACGTCGCGGTAGAAGACCAGGGACGCGTCCGGGTCGTCGTGCGGGAGGACGCTGGTGTGAATGGTGATGTCCATGGCGCCGATGCTAGGTGTGGCCGCGCGGGCGTGCTTCTCGAATCCTGACCGATCGGGCGCGGCCGTCCACAGCCTGTGGACAACGTCACGGCTTGCGGTGGCTCCGGGTCTCGACGTTCGCCCGGATCGCCCGCGACAGCGTCCCCGCCGCCGTGGCGAGGAAGACGAAGGTGTACCCGATCTGCAGGATCACCACGAGGCGGGGCGCCTGTGCGGCCGGGGTGATGTCGCCGTAGCCGACGGTGGCCAGGGTGACGACGGTGAAGTACAGGGCGTCGAGCCGGGTGACCAGCCCATCGAAATCGCCCGGACGGGCGGCCATGACGTAGTAGGTCGCGGCGAAGATGGTCATCGCGAGGAAGATCAGGAAGGACAGCCAGGCCACCGGGCGCTTCGCGTCGCCCCGCAGCACGGCGGTGGTCTTCGCCAGCAGCAGGCCGCTCAGGCCGACCAGCGCGGCGGTGAACACGAGCCAGCTGAGGACGGGGTGGTGGTAGCCGAGCCGGCGCAGGGGGAGAATCCAGTACGCGAGGATCAGCGCGGTGCAGGCGCCCAGCAGCCAGAGCGCGGACCTCGGGTCGACCCGGCCTTGCGGTGGTGGTGGCTGGCTTCCGGACATCGCGTCCAGCCTGCGGCTGCGCCGGGTCGGGCGCGTCCCGGGCTGGGCCGTTCGGGCCGGACCGTCCGGGGGCGGGTCGGCGGCGGCCGCGGTACCGGCCCCCGCCGACCGCCCCTCAGGCGGAGGCCGGGGCTCCTCCGTCCGGTCGGCCGGGCTCGTCCAGCAGCTCCAGCACCGCCAGGACGGCGACCAGCGCGAGCGCCAGACAGAGCGTCACCAGCACCGTCGGATAGCTCCACAGCACGAACGCCAGCGCCGCGCCCGCGACCGCCGCCCAGCCCAGCCAGGCCTTCCAGCGGTGGACGAACCGCCCGACCGGGCCGAGCCGCAGCCCGGCCCGTTCGGCGGTGGTCCGCGCCGCGCCGAGCCCCGCGTGCCAGCCGCCGCGCGCGGTGCGGGCCCAGCGCCCGCCGCCGCTGATCCAGGCGCCGAGCGCGACGACCAGGCCGAGCGCGATCACCACCCGGACGGCGGAGCGCAGGTAGCGCACCAGCGCGTCGTACACCGCCTGGGCGGCCGACTGGTCCACCCCGGCGGGGAGCCCGTCCAGGTAGACGGCCCGGAACACGCTCAGCCCGATGCCCAGCAGCAGCGCCCCGCCGGCCATCCCCAGCGCCACCGTGACCGCCGCCCGGCGCCGCCGGACCGCGAGCAGCACCCCGCCGACCGCGCAGGCCAGCGTGAGCACCGGCATCCAGAAGCCGGCCAGGTCCAGCAGCCGCAGGCCGGTGCGGACCTTGGGGATGGCGGAGGACTGCACCAGCGTGAACGAGGTGTGGATCTCCGGGATCCTCGCGGCCGGCGTGAGCCCGTTGTCGACCAGCGCGGTCTTCACCCGGGCGATCACCGGGGCGAGGTCGAGCACCACGGTGTCGTTCCTGACCTCGACGGCGCCGCCGCCCTGCCCGGTCAGCATCCGGTCGATCGCGGTGTGCGCCTGCCGGTTGACGTCCGTCCAGAGGGTGGCGAAGGCGTCGCTGTCCACCACCCGCTGGACCTGGTTGCGGACGAAGCCGGTGAGCCCGTCGGTGAGGGCCTGGCCGATGCCGTTCAGCAGCGCGCCGAGCTTGGGCCGGTCGTCGGGGGCGATGGTGTCGAGCAGCGAGTCGACCGGGATCCGCGTCACGATCTCGTCGGTGACCCGGTTGGTGACGGCCGCTCTGACCGCCGGGTCCCTGGCCAGCGGCGCCATCGTTGCGACGTACCGGTCGGTGTCGCCGATCTCCGACCTCGCCCACACCGCGACGGCGCTCAGCGGGGTCAGCACGCAGGCCAGCAGGATCAGCAGGACGGCGAAGAGGGAGCGCACCCGGTGGCGGTCCGGGCGGGTCTCCAACTGCCGGGTGAGCCGCGCCTGGTGGGCCTCGGCGGCGTTCAGGCGGGCCCGCAGGTCGGCCAGCTCGTCGGGCGACCCGGCGGGCGGTTCACCGGGGGGTTCACCGGGGGGTCCGCCCGGCGGTCCGGCAGACGGTCCGCCCGGGGGTCCACCCGGGGGTCCGACGGGCGGTCTGACGGGCGGCTCGTCGCCCGGTTCGTCGGTGGGCATGCCGCGACTCCGTTCCTCCGGTAGGTGCATACCAGGAGATAACGGATCAGATCGGACGGCCAGTCGGGAGCGCCGTGAGCAGCCCGGATGCAGCAGAAACCCCCGGCACCGTCATCGGACGGTACCGGGGGCTTCCGGAAAAGAGCGGGACTCAGACGGCCGTCTCGGGCCGCTTCGTCTCGGTGGCCTTGGTCACGTTGGTCGGCGTGACGGCCGGCGGGGTCGTGGCGGCCGGCTGCGGCGCGGCGGTGCTCTGCGCGGTGCCGGCGCTCTGCGCCGCGTCCGCCGGGGCTTCGTCCTCGCGCAGCGCCTTCGTCTCCGCCTTCAGGATGCGCATCGACTTGCCGAGGCCGCGGGCCATCTCCGGCAGCTTCTTCGACCCGAACAGCAGGATGACGATCGCCAGCACCACCAGGAGGTGCCAGGGCTCAAGACCGTTCCGCAGCATCCCTGGCCACCGGTCCCTTCTTGTCTAGAGTCAAGGGTGGGCGAGCGCCCGTGCTGGCCAGTATGCCTGGCGACGACGGCGAACGGATACACCGGCCGGGAAACGCTGGCCAAAAAGCAGGTGCCGTTCGAGCGGAACGCGAGCGCCCGCGGCAGCGGCCGGAACCGGCCCGGTCCGGCCCGCACACCCGTGACCAGCCCGCACGGCACCGCGCCGCGCAACACCCGCCCCTCGGGCCCCTTCGCTCCCGTCGCCGGGGGCCGCAGCCGACAACCGCCCGATCGGTGGCGGTTCAGTACACGAAGGGCACGAGTCGCTTCGACACCCGCCGGTATTCCGCGTACTCCGGCCCGAAGGCGGCCAGCAGCAGCCGCTCCTCGGCGGCGATCCGCCAGCCGTACGCGCCGAGCAGCAGCGCCGGCACCAGCAGGGCCGCCGGCCAGCTGCCCAGGCCGAGCGCGTAGCCCGTCCAGACCAGCAGGCTGCCGGCGTAGCCGGGGTGGCGGATCTGCCGGTATGGGCCGCTGCGGACGACGCGCTGGGTGTCCACGGTGCGCAGGGTGCGGGTGTAGTAGCGGCCCAGGGTGCGCATGCCCCAGGCCCGCAGCGCCAGCCCGGCGGCGATCAGTGCGATCCCGAACCAGCGGGCCCAGGACGGCAGTTCGCCGATCCCGGCGCGGCCGAACAGCACCACGACCAGCACCGCGGCGACGTAGCAGGCGAGCAGCAGCCGGGTCGAGCCGCGGTCGCGGTCGTCCGCGCGCCAGGTGCCGGCGGCGGAGTCCTCGCGGCGGCGCAGCATCAGCTCGTAGCCGACCCAGCACAGCATGCCGAGGAGGGAGAGCAGGGTCGTCAGGGACATGCGGCGGCTCCCGGCGGATAGGAGGGGCGGGCCAGTACCCCTTCACGGTCCTCCCCGGGGGCCGCCGACGCACGCCCCTGGGGGTGGACGCCCCGCCCTCCACCCCCAGGTGGACCGTCCGGCCCGCCCGTCGGGCTCGATAAGCAACAGATGTACAACTGCTACATTGACGTCATGAGCGAGCCAGTGATCGAGTCGATGGCCGAGGTCCGGAGTCATCTCGCGGATGTGATCGACCGGGCGCGACGTGACGAGACTCCGACGATCATCACGAGGCGCGGTCGGCAGGAGGCGGTGGTGATCGACATCGCCGAGTACCAGCGCCTGCGGGAAGTCGCCGAGCAGGCCGAAGACGAGTGGCTGAACCGCCTTGCGGACGAGGCAGAGGCCGAGGGCCTCGAAGGCTCCGTGTCGCTGGAGGAAATGGCCGCCATGCTCCGCGAACACCACGGCTGAGCGCGATGGGGTATGTCACGCGGTTCAGTCCTGGCGCGCAACGGGATCTTCTCAAGGTGCCCAGGCCGGACGCTGTCCGCATCCTGCACCGCCTCGCCGAGTTGCAGAAGGCGCTGGACGTCGGCGACACCTCGGGTTTCGACATCAAGTCGCTCCAGGGGCACCAAGCCCGGTGGCGGCTGAGGGTGGGGGACTACCGGGTGCTGTACACGGTCGAAGACGGAGTGCTGATCGTCTGGGTCATGGCGGTCGGCAACCGTCGTGAGGTCTACCGGCACCGGTAGGGGCCGGCGGGAACGGCGGAGAGCCCCCGCCCGTGGGGGCGGGGGCTCTCGATGACTCGCGTGGATCGGTCCTGGTGGGTCAGACGGTGACGGCCTCGGGTGCGGTCTCCGGGGCCGGGGCGGCGGGGAGGTGGCGCATCAGGCGGTAGGCCAGCAGGGCGGCGCCGAGGGCGAAGACCAGGCCGACCGCCGCGGCGACGTGCAGGCCGTCGGTGAAGGCGGCCCGGGCGGTCTCCAGCAGGTCCGTGCCGATCCGGCCGGGCAGGTGGCCGGCGACGGTGACCGCGCCGCCGAGGGTGTCCTGGGCGGTCCGGGCGGCCTCGCCGTCGACGCCCGCGGGGAGGGCGCCGTCCAGCTGGTGGCGGTAGACGGCGGCGCCGGCCGCGCCGAGCAGGGCGATGCCGAGTGAGCTGCCGAGTTCGACGGCGGTCTCGGAGATGGCGGAGGCGGCGCCGGCCTGCTCGACGGGGGCGGCGGAGACGACCATTTCGGCGGTCATGGTCATGGTGCCGACGGTGCCGGCGGCGAGGACGCCCGCCGCGACGAGGATGAGCGCCAGCGGGGAGTGCGCGCCGACCTGGGTCATCAGCGCGAAGCCCGCCGCGCCGACCAGGAATCCGCCGCCCATCAGGGCCGCCGGGCGGACCTTGCCGGCCAGCGCCGAGCTGGTGCCGACGGCCGCGCCGACGCCGACGCTGGGCACCAGCGACCAGAGCGAGGCGGTGAGCGGGCTCATGCCCTTGACCAGTTGCAGGTACTGCGAGGTGAAGAGGGCGAAGCCCATCATCGCGAACATCGCGATGGTGTTGACGCTGATCGCGCCGCTGAAGGTGCGGATCCGGAACAGGCCGAGGTCGATCAGCGGGTCGGCGGCGGTGCGCTGGCGCCGGACGAATGCGGCGGCCAGCAGCAGGCCGGCCGGGACGGCGAGGGCGGGCAGCGGGCTCCAGCCGTCCACGGCGAGGGTCTTGACGCCGTAGACCAGCGGCAGGATCGCGGCCATCGAGAGCGCGGCGCCGGGCAGGTCGAAGCGGCCGGTGCGTGCGGTGGAGCGGTACTCGGGGAGCAGGGCGGGCGCGGTGAGCAGCACCAGGGCCATCACCGGGACGGCGACCAGGAACGTGGAGCCCCACCAGAAGTGGTCGAGCAGCAGGCCGCCGGCGACCGGGCCGAGGGTGGCGCCGGCGGTGAGGACGCCGCCCCAGGCGCCGAGGGCGATCTGCCGCTGCTTGGGGTCGTGGAACATGTTGCGGATCAGCGCGAGCGTCGAGGGCATCACGGTGGCCCCGGCGACGCCGAGCAGGGCGCGGGCGGCGATCAGCTGGCCGGCGGTGTCGGCCCGGGCGGCGAGCAGCGAGGCGCCGATGAAGCCGGCGGCGCCGATCATCAGCAGCCGGCGGCGGCCGATCCGGTCGCCGAGCGAGCCCATGGTGATGAGCAGCCCGGCGAGCAGGAACGAGTACATGTCCATGATCCACAGCTGCTGGGTGCCGCTGGGCGCAAGCGTGGTGGAGATGAAGGGGACGGCGAAGAAGAGCACGCCCATGTCCATGGCCAGGACGAGGGTCGGGAGCAGGAGGACGGCCAGGCCGATCCATTCGCGACGGCCTGCGCGGCCGGTGGTTGCGGTCATGGGGAAGACGGTACGGGCGTGTCAGACGCCTGTCTAGTACATATGTGTAAATCGATCGTGCGAGACGAATGTACGAGACGGTCGTGCGAGACATTCGTGCAAGACATTTGTGCAGTCCTTCCGTAGGATCGGGTCATGGGAAACCGCGAAGACCTGATGGCCGGCGCCAAGCGCTGCCTGTACGAGAAGGGGTACGGGCGCACCACCGCCCGTGACGTCGCGACCGCCTCGGGCGTCAGCCTGGCCGCGATCGGCTACCACTTCGGTTCGAAGGACGCGCTGCTCAACGCGGCGATGATCGAGGCGATCGGGGAGATGGGGGCGGCCCTGGGCGCGGTGGTGGACGCCGCCAACCGGGTGTCGGACGACCCGGAGGAGCGCTTCGCCGCGGTCTGGGACGGCCTCAGGACCGTCTTCACCGAGCACCGCGGGCTCTGGGCGGCCCAGTTCGAGGCGCTCGCCCAGGCCGCGCACGCGCCCGAGCTGGCGCACGCGTTCGCGGAGGCGCAGAAGGAGGGCCGGCTCGGTCTCGCCGCGCTGTTCCAGGGGCTGCCCGAAGTGCCGGACACCGAGGAGGAGATCGCCCGCGGCTCCTTCTATCAGACCCTGCTGGCCGGGTACGCCGCCCAGTGGCTGGCCGCCCCCGAACTGGCGCCGAGCGGGCGGGACTTCCTGCTCGGGCTGCGGCTGGTCAGCGCAAGCGTGCTCAGCCCCGCGGTGCCGTCACCGCCCGCTGTCGCCCGCTGACGGCTGCCGCCCGTCGCCCGCTGTCGCCCGTCGCCCGCTGAACAGTTGCCGCCCGCTGTCGACGGCGCCGCCCCGCTAGGCGGTGACCACCGTCAGCAGCACCACCGAGTCGACGTGGGCCAGCAGCCCGTGCCGCTCCTGGGGCACCGGCTCCAGCCGTCCGACCGGCAGCTCCTGGTGCCGGCCGGCGATGGTCAGCGAGACCCGGCCGCGCAGCACCTGGACGCTGCCGGCGGTCGGCGGGGTGTGTTCGTCCAGCGAGGTGCCCGCGGTCAGCGCGATCACGGTCTGCCGCAGGACGCCGTCGTGGAGCACCAGGTGGGCGCTGCGCCCGTGTGGGCTCTCGGCCGCCCGGGTGAGGTGTTCCACGGCGAGCTGTTCGAGATCGGGCATCGCGTGTCCTCCTGACCCGGCGGGCCGGGCCGACCCCGGGCGCCCGGACCGGCGCCGTGTGCCCAGGTTGGCGGACGCGCTCGGCTCGCGCACCCGGAGCCGTTCGACGTGCAGCCCCCGGCGAGTGCCCGCATCGTGGAGGCATGGCGATCAACGAGACAGTCTCCGGCGGGTTCCAGGTCAATCGCTCGCTGCTGGCGGGCGGCGCGCTGCTCACCGGTATCGGCGCCGTGCTCGGCGTGGCCGGGGCGGCGATGGTGTGCGCGGCGCTGGCCACGGCGGGCCGCAGCTGGGTGCGCAGCCTGGAGACCGCGCCGGCCGCGTTCGCCCAGCGGGCGCTGCGCGAGGCGAAGGTGGCGTCCAGTGCGGGCTGGGAGGCCTGGCGCGCGGAGCACGGTTCGCCCAACTGAGCGCACCCGTCCGCCTGAGCCGCACCCGTCCGCCTGGGCCGCACCCGCCCGCCCCGCCGAGTGCCCGCACCCGTCCGGGTGCGGCGGGCCGCCATGGGGGTGCGGCCCGCCGCGGCTGTGGACCCGTCTGCCCTGCCTACCCCGTCTACAGGCCGAGCGACTTGGCGATGATGCTGCGCATGACCTCGCTGGTGCCGCCGTAGATCCGGAACACCCGGTTGTCGGTGTAGAGCCGGGCGATCGGGTACTCCAGGATGTAGCCGTAACCGCCGTGCAGCTGAAGGCACTTGTCGATGACGGTGGACGCCGACTCGGTGCAGAACAGCTTCGTGGCGGCCGCGTCGGCGACGGTCAGCTCCCCCTGCTGGTACAGCTCCAGCGCGCGGTCCACCATCGACTGCTGCGCCACCACCTGGGCCTCGCAGTCGGCCAGGGTGAACTTGGTGTTCTGGAACTCGGCCACCGCCTTGCCGAACACCTTGCGGTCCTTGACGTACTGGAGCGCGAACCGCACCGCCGCGGCCGCCGACGCGTACGCGCTGACGGCGATCGCCAGCCGCTCCTGCACCAGGTTGTGGGTCAGGTAGGAGAAGGCCCGGCCCTCCTCGCCGAGCAGGTTCTCCACCGGCACCTTGACGTCGCTGAAGGCCAGTTCGGCGGTGTCCGAGGTGCGCAGGCCGATCTTCTGCAGCTTGCGGCCGACCGTGTAGCCGGGGGACGTGGTGTCCACGCAGAGGATGGACAGGCCGGCCCGGCGGTTGTCCGGGTCGTACGGGGCGGTGCGGCAGACCACCAGGACGAGGTCGGCCAGCACGCCGCCGGTGATGAAGGTCTTGGCGCCGTTCAGGACGTAGTGGGTGCCGTCCTCGGAGAGCCGCGCGGTGGTGGCGATGCCCGCGAGGTCGGAGCCGGCGCCCGGCTCGGTCATCGCGATGGCGGTCATGATGTCGCCGGAGACGAAGCCGGGCAGCCAGCGCCGCTTCTGCTCCTCGGTGGCGTACTCCAGCAGGTAGGGCAGGACCAGCGCGGTGTGCACACCCGAGGAGCCGAAGCTCACGCCCGCCCGGGCGGTCTCCTCGGTGATCACCGTCTGGTACTTGAAGCCGCTCTCGCCCGCGCCGCCGTACTCCTCCGGCACCTCGATGCCGTAGACGCCGAGCGCGCCGAGCTGCCGGTAGAAGTCGCGAGGCGGGTGGCCGTCGGCCTCCCAGCTCTCGTAGACCGGGACGACCTCGTTGGCGATGAAGTCCCGGATGGTCTCCCGGAAGGCCTCGTGGTCCTCGTTGAACACGGTGCGGCGCACGGCGGCGCTCCCTTCGGTGGTGACCGGCTGCGGGCGCCGGCGGGGGCTGAACGTGCCAGGTGATGGCCTCACAAGTTAATCCCGGGTAGCTTCGGCTGTCCAGGGTCGACGGCCCCGGAAAAGGCCGGTGGCCACCGGCGGTCGGCGCCCTCAAGTGAATCCTTGCTAGCCTTCGGTCGGCAGTCCGGAGCGCGGGAGGGAGGCTCGCCATGGTGGTCCGACGACCGCCCGGGCGGCGCGCCCAGATCCTCGCCGTGGCGGCCGACCGGTTCCACCGCAGCGGCTACCACCAGGTCTCCATGACCGAGGTCGCCGCCGGGGTCGGCATCACCGCGCCCGCCCTCTACCGGCACTTCCGCGGCAAGCCCGAACTGCTCGACCGCGCCGTCCGGCTGGGGCTGGACGCGCTGGCCTGCGGGCTGCGCGGGGCCCGCACCACCGGCGACCTCGGCGCCGCGCTGGCCGCCGTCGCGGTCGGACACCGCCCGCTCGGCACCCTGGTGCAGCGCGACGCCAGGCTGCTGCCGCCGGCCCGGCGGGCGGCGCTGCGCCGCGAACTGCGCGCCGACGTCGCGCTGATGACCGCCGTGCTGCGCGCCGGCCGGCCGGAACTTGCGTCGCCGGACGCCGAGTTGCTCTGCTGGTCGGCGCTCTCGGCCTGCACCGGGCTCTCCTACCAGTCGGCCGCGCCGCAGCCGCGCCGCGCCGAGGCGGTGCTGCGCGAGCTCGTGGCCGCCGTCCTCGCGGCCTCCCTGCGCGGCGCCGCCGCCCACCCGGATCCCGCTGTCCACCCAGGTCCCGCCCTCATCCCCGTCTCCGCCGCCGGCCCCGTCGCCCCCGGGCCGCCGGAGCCCAGGCCGCAGGCGCGCCGCGAGGAGCTGCTCGCGGCGGCCGTCCGGCTCTTCCACCAGCGCGGCTTCGACAACGTCAGCACCGACCAACTCGGCGCCGCCGTCGGCATCTCCGGCCCCAGCGTCTACCGGCACTTCGACAGCAAGGCCCAGTTGCTCGCCGCCTCGCTGGTGCGCAGCCGCGAACGGCTCTGGCAGGAGGTGGACGGCGCGTTCGCGGCCGCCGCCGGGCCGGAGGCGGCGCTGGCGGCCGGCCTGGGCGCGTACGTCGGCTTCGCGCTGCGCAACGGCGACTACCTGGGCGCGATGCTGAGCGAGACGGAGCGGCTGGCCCCGCCGGACCGCCGGGTCGCGGTGGACTTCCGGCGCGACTTCCTGCGCACCTGGGTCGGCCTGCTGCGGCGGGTCCGGCCCGAGTACGACGCGGTCGAGGCCCGGATCCGGGTCCACGCCCTGTTCGCGCTGGTCAACGACGGGGTGCGGAACCGCCCGCACAGCGCCCGCCCGGACCTCGGGGACTGCCTGCTGCACCTCGGCCGGGCCGTCCTCGGACTGCCCGGAACGGACGGCGGCCGGGAAGAAGGCCCGGGCGTCGAGGTTGCCGTTGCCCTGCAGGGCGCCGATGTTGCCGCCGTTGCCGGTCGCGGCGAGGCCGTTGTTCTGGTTGCTCGCGCCCGAGCCGGTGGCCGTCTGCTGGGTGACGACCACGTTGCCGTGGACGTTGCCGATGACGTTGGCGGAGCCGGTGTTGCTCACGACGCTGCTGTTGGAGTGGTCGAGGGCGCCGGCGCCGTTGTCGGCGTGGGCGCTGGCGGCGCCGAAGCCGACGAGGAGGAACGCCCCGAGGGCGGTGACGGCGGCGGCTGCGCGAATACGGGACACGGTGGTCTCCCTGAGCTGGGGGTGCGAAATGTGGCGCGATCCGGAGTGGCCGCTCCGTGGCGCCGTTGCCTGACGTCGCACGTTCAGCATTCACCAGCAGCGCGGACGAACTCCACCAAACGGGTGGCAATTCCCCCGATGGTGTCATGGTGACGCCGTATCCGGAGATTGCCCGATGGCCGCGACGAAGGCATCTCAACCCATCAAAACTGCTGGTGGAGAGGGAAGTTGATGCACAAGCGACGGAGTTGGACAACCCTGTGCAGTCAACACAGAGTTGACTGAGTTTTCTCAGAGAGAAAGAAATGGTGGCCAGATAGTCGCACTGGCACACTGGGGACCCATGTCTGAAGGTGCCCCGCCCGAGCCCGCCCCCGCCGAGGATCTGCGTACGACCGAGGTCGATCTCGGCGGACTGGTGAACGTCCTCGCCACCCACCTCTACTCCACCCCGCTGGTCGCTCTGCGCGAACTCGTCCAGAACGCCCACGACTCGCACACCCGCCGACTCCTGGAGGACCCGGACGGCGACCACCGCCCGCTGATCCGGGTGCGCGGCGACGCCGCCCGGCGGACCGTCTCCATCGAGGACACCGGCGCCGGCCTCACCGAGCCGGAGATCCACTCCTACCTCGCCACCGTCGGCACCGGCTACACCCGGATGCTGCGCGACCTCACCGGCAACCAGGAGCTGATCGGCGCCTTCGGCCTCGGCTTCCTCTCCGCCTTCTCGGTGGCCGACGAGGTCGCCGTCACCACCACCTCGCACCGCGAACCGCACCTCGGCCACCGCTACCGCAGCCGGGGTGGCGAGCAGTACCAGGTCGACCCGGTGGCCGCCCGGCCCCGCCCCGGCACGGTCGTCGAGCTGACCCTCAAGGCCGAACACGCCCACCTCGCCGACGAGGACGCGCTGCGCGACGTGCTCGGCCGGTACTGCGTGCTGCTGCCGATCCCGGTCTACGTCGGCGACGACGAGCAGCCCGTCAACAACGTCGAGGTGCCCTGGCGCCACAGCGTGCCGGGTGACCAGCACACCGCCCGGATGCGCTTCGCCACCGCCTTCGGCCGCCGCTTCGAGCCGCTCACCGCCTTCCCCGTCCACCCGGCCGAGAGCGGCACCGGGGGAGGGGCCGAGGGAGGCACCGACGCGATCGGCCTGCTCTGGGTCCAGGACGGTGGCACCTACGGCAGCAGCGACAACCGCGACCTCGCCGTCTACCTGCGCGGCATGCTGCTCGCCGAGGACGCCCGCGACCTGCTGCCCAGCTGGG
Source organism: Kitasatospora sp. NPDC059812 (assembly GCF_042732075.1). NCBI lineage: Bacteria > Bacillati > Actinomycetota > Actinomycetes > Kitasatosporales > Streptomycetaceae > Kitasatospora > Kitasatospora sp. NPDC059812. The sequence goes on along the minus strand of NZ_JBHWIO010000081.1, from coordinate 24,420 downwards.
CCGGGTTCATCGGCGGCGTGGTCGAGTCCAGCCGGCTCACCCCCACCGCCAGCCGCGAGGACCTCCAGCGCGACGACCACTACCGCGCGCTCCAGCGCGCCCTCACCGACGCCATCGTCGACGGCCTGTACGAGACCGCCCGGCTGCGGCCCGCCGCCTGGCGCCGAATCCTCACCCGGCACGGCCAGGACCTGCTCGGCGCCGCGCTCTGCGACGAGCGGCTGTTCACCCTGCTCGCCGACGACGTCCCCGTCCCCACCTCCCAGGGCGACCTCACCGCCGGCGCGTTGCGGGCCGCGGGCGGGGGCGCGGTGCACGTCGCGCTCGGCAGCGGCGGCGGCTTCGAGGAGATGCTGTACCGGGCGATGCGGGTGCCGATCGCCCGCGGCGACCGCTACGCCGTCCTGCCCTTCCTGCGCCGCTACGCCCAGCTGCGCGGCTGCCGCCTGGTCGAGCTGGGCAGCGAGCACGGCGACCGCGAGCTGTTCCGCGACCCGGAGCGGCCGCTGCCGGCCGGCGAGGCGGCCTGGCTGGCCGGCGCCCTTGCCGACGAGGGCGAGCAGCTCGTCCCGGCCCGGTTCGACCCGCCCGGCCTGCCGCTGGTCCTGGTGCCGGACCGCGAGGCCGAGCTGAAGGCCCGGATCGAGGACGACCAGGCCGACGCCCGGATCCCGTCCGCGGCGCTGCGGCTGGCCCGGGCGTTCACCGCCCGCACCGACGGCGAGGTCAGGGCCCGTCTCTACCTCAACCTGTCCTGCCCGGCCGTGCTGGACCTGCTCGCCGCCTACCGCGCCGGGCACACCGGCAGTGCCACGGCGGCCGGGCTGCTCCGCTCGCTCAAGGTGATCATGGCCGCCGCCTCGGCGGGCTCGACCGGCGCGTCCGGCGGCGACCTCACCGCCGCGCTGTCCGGCGTCGGCACCGCGGTCTCGGCGCTGACCGCCGCCGTCCCGGCCGGCCTGTCGGCCGTCCCGGACACCCTCGACGCCCTCCCGGACGAGGCGTGACGGACGAGGCGTGACGGACGGATTGTCAGTGGTCCGCGGTAGACATCACATCAGCACCACGCAGGGGGACACCACATGAGTACCGACATCTGGGCCTGGGTCCACGACGCCCACCGCCAGCTGGCCGAGGCCGGCCACCGGCGGCTGGCCGACGCCATCTACGAGCTGCCCGGCCACGCCAACGAGGGCCGCAACGACCAGGTGGACGCCGTCTACCCGGAGGCGCTGGCCGCCTCCAGGGCGCTCGGCCTGCCCTGGGTCGAGGTCTACCTGCGGCACTGGCGGATGCAGAACCTGCTGAACAAGCGCCACCAGGGCGAGCAGGCCCTGCCCGAGGCGGTCGACCTGCTGGAGTTCGCCCACCGAGAGGAGACGGCGGGCTGCCCGCAGTCCGTCTGCGTGGTGCAGGACTTCGCGATCTGCCACGCCCGGGTCGACGGCCCCGGCTACGTGCCGGAGCGGCTGGCGGTGCTCGGCGAGACGCTGGAGCGGATCGAGCCCGGCCGCGCCTGCTTCGACTGCCTCTCCCGCGAGTACTCCGACGCGCTGGAGGACGACGGCCGCCACACCGAGGCGCTCGCCCACCTGGACACCGCCGCCACCCGGATCCAGGCGGCCGGCGAGCGGCTCTCGCTGCACTTCCACCACGCCCGGGCCGGCACCCTGCACCGGCTCGGCCGGCACCAGGAGGTGCTCGCGCTGCTCGACACCGCCGAGCAGACCGAGCGCTCCCGCGGCCACGAGATCGACGAGAGCGACCGGCTCTGGGGCGGCCTGCTGCGGGCCCGCGCGCTGGCCTCGCTCGGCCGGACGGAGGAGGCGCTGGCGCTGCTGCCCGACCGGGAGGCCGCCGAGCGCCACGCCGACCTGCGGGACGGCTGGACGCACACGGTCGAGCTGCTGGTCGCGGCCGGCGCCTGGGAGAACGACGCCGAACTGGGCGCCGCCGTGGCCGGCTGGGTCGGCTACCTGGACGGCACCGGCTCGCACCGCCCGTGCGTGGACCTGCTGCTGGCGGCGGGTCGGCTCGCCCTCGCCCGCGGCGCGCGGACGGTGGCGCTGACCCTCGCCGCGACCGGGGAGCGCAAGCTCGCCCAGCTGCGCCGCACCGACGGCGTGGCCGCGGAGGTCGCCGCGCTGCGGGCGGCCGCCGAGGCGCTGCCGGAGCCCGAGCTGCCCGTCCCGCCCGGCGAGCTGACGGCGCACCTGGCCGAGGTCGGAGTGCCCTACGAGACCGGCGCCGACCTGCTCTCCGTCGCCCTGGACCGGTACCGGGGTGAGCAGGCCGGCGCCACCGAACTGGCCGTCAACCTGGCCGCGGTGCTCGGCGGCCTCGGCCACGCCCGGGCCGCCGCCGACCTGCTCTGGCACTGGCTCGACACCGCCCCGGCCGACGAGGTGCTGATCGGCATGCTCGGCTCCGCCCTGATCGACGCGGGGGACGGCGAGGGCGTCCGCCGCCTCGCCGACCGGCTGGCCGACACCAGCCCGGAGGACGGGCACTGGATACGCGCCCGCTGGGCCGCCGCCGAGGGTCGCTGGGCCGAGGTGCTGGAGCAGTGCGAGGCGATCCTCGCCCTGGACGCCGGCCGGATCAACACCCGCCGGCTGGCCGCCGGCGCCGCCACCGAGCTGGGCGACCACGTCACCGCGCAGCGGCTGTACCAGGAGCTCCTGGAGCACGCGCTGCCTGCCGAGGCCGCCCCGGAGGAGGAGCGCCACCGCACCGTCCAGGAGCCCGACCTCTGGCACCTGATCACGGCGGCCACCGCCAACCGGGACTGGGCCGCGGTCCGTTCCGCGGGCGCGCTGCTCGGCATCGAGTTCGACGAGCCCGAGGGGCCGGTGGACGAGGAGTGGCAGCTGGTCACCGTCCGGGCCACCCGCACCAACGGGGCCACCGCCGACCTGCCCGCCGTCCGCACCGGTCCGGCCACCGCCCGGATACTGCCGGTGCTCGGCGAGGACCTGACGCTCAACCACGGCGACGTGGTGGTCTTCGCCCCGGCGCTGCTGGAGCCGCCGCCGGCCGAGGACGCCCCCGAGGAGGAGCGGCGCGGCTGGCACCCGGTGTTCGAGCTGCTCACCCTGCTCGACCCGGCGGGGTACACCACGTACTGGATCGACGGCGGCTGGCCCGGCGACGAGCCGTGGGCGGCGCTGCGCGAGAGCCTCCAGCAGGCCGGCTTCGCGGTCTGGGCGTACAGCGGGGAGCAGTACCGCATCACCGACCCGGCCGACGAGGACGGCACGCTGCCTGGCGTCTACGCCGCCCTCGGGGTGCCGCCGACGGCCTCCGCCGCCGAGGCCGACGCGCTGCTGCACCGGCTCACCGGCGACTGGCCGCACCCGCTCGCCTGGCTCGACCTGGCCAAGGCGGCGGGCGCGGACGCAGCCCGGCACGAGGAGATCGTCGAGCGCTACGGCCTCTGACCCGTTCCCGCTCCAGCCCGGTCCGGCTCTGACCCGGTCCGGGCACGCGCGCCGCGGGGGCGGGGCGCGCGTGCCCGGGGCGGGAACCATCCCGGGATCTGTCGAGTCTTGGTAAATGCTTTACCATTTCATTGCCAAGACTCGACCCCCAGGAGTGTCCGCCCGTGACCAGCCTCGCCCTCGGCCCGTCCTGGCTCGATCCGACCAACCTGATCTCCGCCTTCAACCTGTTCGGTGTCCTGGCCATCGTCTTCGCCGAGTCCGGCCTGCTGATCGGCTTCTTCCTGCCGGGGGACTCGCTGCTGTTCACCACCGGCCTGCTGGTGGCCGACGGCACCTACCTGCACCAGCCGCTCTGGCTGGTCTGCGCGCTGATCGTGGCCGCCGCGGTGGCGGGGGACCAGGTCGGCTACCTGTTCGGCCGCAAGGTCGGGCCGAGCCTGTTCCGCCGCGCCGACTCCCGGCTCTTCAAGCAGGAGAACGTGGAGAAGGCCGCCGCCTTCTTCGACCGGCACGGGCCCAAGGCGATCGTGCTGGCCCGCTTCGTGCCGATCGTGCGCACCTTCACCCCGATCGTCGCCGGGGTGAGCAGGATGAACTACCGCACCTTCGTGGTCTTCAACCTCGTCGGCGGCGTGCTGTGGGGCGCCGGCGTCACCGTGCTCGGCTACTTCCTGGGCCAGATCCCGTTCGTCCGGGAGAACATCGAGGCGATCCTGGTCGGCATCGTGCTGGTCTCGGTGGTCCCGGTGGCGGTCGAACTGCTGCGGGCCCGCCGTTCCGGCGCGGCGTCCGCCGACCGCCACCGCGCCGGGTAGGAGTCCGCGGCCCCCGTCGGGGTACGCCGCGTACATGTGCGTCCGGCAGTTCGATCAGGCAAGGTGTAACCCGAGATCGAACGGTGGCCGACGGCCGCCAGGGGTGGCAAGGAGCGGAAGTGCCTAAGCGGGGCCGACCGGGCGCAGGCAAGCGGGCGAGGGGAGGCCGGGCGGTCCGTCAGACCCGGCGGACGCCGCCGGTACGGCCGGTGGACCCCGCCGAGGCGCCGCCCACCGAGGGCCTGCTGGGCCATCCGGCCCCGACCGTCGAGCCCGCCACCGTCGTCCCCTTCGTCCCGCCGATCACGGAGACTAGGGGCCTGCTGTCCCCGGAGCCGGAGCGGGAGCCGCCCGCCGAGTCCGGGCCGCCCCCCGGGTCCGGGCCGCACCCTGCGCTCGGGCCGCACCCCGCGCCCGGACAGGCACCCGGTCCGGAGGACGCGCGCCCCGCCCGCCGCCGATCGGTCGCCGAGGACACCCTCACCCCCGAGGAGTGGCGGGCCGCCGGCTACACCCCGCCGATGGGCATCCCGGTCCCGGAGCTGACCGCCGGCGCCCCCGGCGAGGCGCCCTGGCCGGACCGGATGCGCACCCTGCTGCGCATGCCGATGTCCGAGCGCCCCGCCTTCGAGCGGACCGCCCGCGAGCTGCACCCCTCCGCGGGCGCGACCCGCAACGTCCCCCGCATCCTCGACCTGACGCTGCGCATCGGCGAGCTGCTGCTCGCCAGCGGCGAGGCCGCCGAGGACGTCGAGGCGGCGATGCTCGGCATCGCGCACGCCTACCGGCTGGACCGCTGCGAGCCGCAGGTGACCTTCACCCTGATCGGCATCTCGCACCAGCCCTCGCTGGTCGAGCCGCCGATCACCGCCGACCGGGTGGTGCGCCGCCGCACCTCCGACTACACCCGGCTGAACGCGGTCTACGAGCTGGTCGCGGACATCACCGCGGAGAAGGTCACGGTCAACGACGCCTACCGCCGGCTCGCCCTGATCCGCCGCAACCGGCACCCGTACCCGGGCTGGATGCTCGCGCTGACCACCGGTCTGCTGGCCGGCGCGGCCACCTTCCTGGTCGGCGGGCGGATCGACGACAAGGCCTGGCTGGTCTTCGCCAGCGCCTTCGTCGCGGCCGTCCTCGGCGACCGGCTGGCCTCCACGCTGGCCCGGCGCCGGCTGCCGGAGTTCTACCAGTTCGTGGCGGCCGCGATGCCGGCCGCCGCCTCCGGGATCATTCTGTCCTTCAACGACTGGGGCCTGCGCGGCTCGGTGGTGATCACCGGTGGCCTGTTCGCGCTGCTGCCCGGCCGGGCACTGGTCGCCGCCGTCCAGGACGGCCTGACCGGCTTCTACATCACCGCCGCGGCCCGCCTGCTGGAAGTGATCTACCTGGTCGCGGGCATCGTGATCGGCGTGATGCTGATCCTCTACCTGGGGGTCGGCTTCGAGGCGAAGCTGCGGCCGGACGAGAGCCTGGCGGGCGTCACCTACCCGCCGGTCCAGATGATCGCCGCGATGCTGCTGACCCTGGCCTTCGCCACGCTGCTGCAGACCGACCGCCGCTCGCTCGCGCTGGTCACCCTGAACAGCGGCATCGGCTGGGCCAGCTACGGCGTGCTGGCGTACAACGCGGGCATCTCCCCGATCGTGGCGACGGGGGTGGCGGCCGGCCTGGTCGGCCTGTTCGGCCAGCTGATGGCGCGCTACCGCAACGGCTCCGCGCTGCCGTACGTGACCGCCGCGATCGGCCCGCTGATGCCCGGTTCGGCGCTCTACCTGGGGATGCTCTCCTTCGCCCAGGGCCACGCCAGTGCGGGCCTGGTGTCCGTCTCCCGGGCGGCGGCGATCGCGATGGCACTGGCGATCGGGGTGAACCTGGGCGGTGAGATCGCCCGGATGTTCATGAAGCTGCCGGTCGGCGGCGAACGCCCGTCGCTGTACCCGGTCGTGCCGCGCCGGGCGGCCAAACGCACCCGCGGGTTCTGACCGCACGTTGGACCGGTGTTGGGCTCCGGGCCATGTCACGGCAGGCCGCACGCAGGACCAGGAACGAAGGTAAGACGCATGACCACACTGCTGGACGGCTACCGCGAGCACATCGTCGCCGCGCACAAGCAGCCGTTGTTCCTGCTGCTGGTCGGCTTCATCACCTCCTTCGTGTTCATCCGGTTCAGCGTCCGGATGATCCGCGCCGAGGTGCGGTGGTGGTTCGGCAACGTCACCCCCGGCGGCCTGCACATCCATCACATGGTGTTCGGCCTGGGCTTCCTGCTGGTCGGCGGCGTCGGGGTGTTCGCCACGTACGGCGGGCACCCGTGGATCGACTGGTTCGGGCTGGTCTTCGGCATCGGCTGCGGCCTGGTGCTGGACGAGTTCGCGCTGATCCTGCACCTGGACGACGTGTACTGGAGCGAGCAGGGCCGCAAGTCGGTGGACGCGGTGATCTTCGGGATCCTGTTCACCGCCCTGCTGCTGGTCGGGTACGTGCCGCTCGGCGTGGTGCCCAGCCAGGAGACCAGGTGGGGCCTGATCACGGTGATCTCGGTGAACGCCCTGGCCTCGGTGATCACACTGATCAAGGGCAAGATGTGGACCGGCCTGCTCGGCATCATGGTCCCCGGCCTGTCCTGGATCGGGGCGATCCGGCTGGCCCGCCCGAGCAGCCCGTGGGCCCGCTGGCGGTACGCCACGCGCCCGCGCCGCCGGGCGCGTGCGCTCCGGCGCGAGCGCCTGCTGCACCGGCGTGCGGACCGGGCCCGCACCTGGCTTTTCGACCTGATCGCCGGCGCCCCCGACAAGGTGCCCGCGAACCATCCCGCCGCCCACCGGGTGGCCGAGCGGATGTCCGCCCGGGCCACCGCCCACCTCGACGCGCACGCCGCCCGGGCCCTGGCCCGGCGTCAGGCGCGGCTTGCGGACCGCCGCTCGGCGGCCGCCGCCGGGGCCGCCCCGGCGGCGGTGGGCGGGGCGTACGGCGCGGGCGACAGCGGTGGGGGCCCGTCCCTCGGGGCGCAGCAGCGCCGTCGCGCGATCCGGGCGGGGCGCAACCGGACGTACGCGGTTCGTCCGACCGGGGTGGAGCACCGGTCCGGGCGACACCCTCACCTGCGTCCGCACACCCGCCGGATCCATCGGTAGTTCGTATACCTGGTGCGCCTGACTGAAGGTGACTGGCGGTCAGATCATCTGATGGTCACCCGCGCGGCGGAGTGCGTTCGAGGTGTGAAAAGCGCTGGAGTTGAGAACATGATCGACGAGTGACCGTTCTGTCATGTGATGGGATGATTCGTCGGACCTGCTCCGCCCGGCCGCCCCGCCCGAGCGCCGCGGACCGTCCGCCGCCGTCCCCTCCGGACCCGTGAGAAGGGGATGTCTCGTGGCGCGCAGGCTCCTGCCGACCCTCCTGTTGTCCCTCACCGCCCTGCTCGGGCTGCTCCCCGCAGCCCAGGCCGCCCCGGCGGACCCCGAACCGGCCGCCGGCCCCGCCCGGACGGAGGACCCGTACCCGACCACCGGGGAGATCGACCGGGCCCGCGCCGAGGCCGACCGCACCGCCGCCTCCGTCACCGCCATCGAAGCCGGCCTCGCCGCCGCCCGGACCGAACTCGACCAGGCCGGCCGCAGCGCCGAACAGGCCGTCGAGGCCTACAACGGCGCCCAGCTCGCCCTCGTCCGGGCCCGCGCCGACGAGACCACCGCCGCCCGGCGCGCCACCGCCGCCGAGGCCGACCGCACCGCGGCCGCCGAGGACGCCGCCCAGCTCGCCGCCGAAACGTACCGCCAGGGCGCGGGCGCCGCCCTCTCCGCCCTCAACGCCCTGCTCGGCGCCCACGGCCCGCGCGAAGCCGGCGACCGCGCCGCCGTGATCGGCGTCGCCAGCGAGCGCACCCGGCAGATCCTCGACGCCGCCACCTCCACCGCCGCCGCCGCGACCCGCGCCTCCGCCGCCGCCCGCGCCGCCACCGAGACCGCCGAGAAGGCCGCCGCCGAGGTCGGCGCCGCCAAGGCCAGGGCCGAGGCCCGGCTCGCGGCCCAGCAGGAGGCGGTCATCGCCGCCGACCGCCGCCGCGAACAACTGCTCACCGACCTGGCCGCCGCCCGGCACACCACCGTCGACCTGGAACGCCGGCACAGCGAGGCCCTGCAGGCGATCGCCGCCCGCGAGGCCGCGGCCGCCGCCCGCGCCGCCGCCGAGAAGGCCGCCGCCGAAGCGGCCGCCGCGGCCGAGGCCGCCGCCAAGGCCACCCCGGCCGCACCCCCCGCCGCCGACCGCCTGTGGTCCGCCGAGGGCGCCGCCGCCGCCATCGCCTTCGCCCGCTCCAAGATCGGCCTGCCCTACATCTGGGGCGGCGAGGGCCCGGCCGGCTACGACTGCTCCGGGCTCACCATGATGGCCTGGCGCGAGGGTGGCAAACAGCTCAACCACTTCGCCGCCGACCAGTACGCCGAGAGCACCCCGGTCAGCTACCGCCAGCTGCGCCCCGGCGACCTCGTGTTCTGGACGGACACCGGCCGCGCCGTCGACATCCACCACGTCGGCCTCTACATCGGCGACGACCAGATGATCGAGGCCCCCCGCGTCGGCATGCCGGTCAAACAGGCCAGCCTCTGGATCATGGGCACCCCCGACTTCTACGCCCGCCCGTAGGTCCTGTCCGGCAAGATCGGCCGGACAGGACCTAGGTCCTGTCCGAGCCTAGCGCTGGCGGGACAGGATGCCGTGCTGGTGCGGTAGTTGGGGGCCGGCGGCGGGGGCCGGCGCGTACTGGAGGAGCAGCATGGCCGCGTCGTCGCCGAGTTGGCGGCCGACGTGGCGCACCACGTCCTCGTGCAGGCGCTGCAGGACGTCCGCCGGGCGGCCGTCGGCGCAGCGCGGGAGGCGTTCGGCGAGCGGGTAGAAGGCGCCGGAGCGGTCGCGGGCCTCGATCACCCCGTCGGTGAACAGCAGGACCCGGTCGCCGGGCCGCAGTGCCACCCGGTGCACCGGCGGCCGGACGTCGGCCGGGTCGAGGACGCCCAGCGGCGGGACGGTCTCGGCGAGTTCGAGCGGCCGGACGTCCCCGCCGCGCAGCAGCAGCGGCGAGGGGTGGCCGCAGTTGACCAGTTCCGCGGTGCCGTCCGCGCCGACGCCGATCAGCACCAGGGTGACGAACTCCTCCTCCACGCCCGGGTGGTCGTTCTCGTGCAGGGCCCGGTCGAGGCTGACGGCCAGCCAGCCGGCGACCCGGTCCAGTGCGGGCTCCTGGTGCGCGGCCTCGCGGAAGGCGCCGAGGACGGCGGCGGCGGTCTCGACCGCGCCGAGGCCCTTGCCGCGGACGTCGCCGACCACGGCCCGCACCCCGTGCCGGGTGTTGACCACCTCGTACAGGTCGCCGCCGATCCTGGCGTGCGCGGCGGCGGCCTCGTAGTGGACGGCCGCCTGGACGGTGCCGACCCGCTCGGGGACGGGCCGCAGCAGCACCCGGCGGGCGATCGAGGCGACGAGCTGGGCGTCGGCCAGCGCCCGCTCCTGGCGCAGCCGAAGGGTGGCGCTGACCCAGCCGATCAGGGCGACCAGCAGGATCGCGAAGACGCTGGCGGCGTGCACGGACTGGTCGAGGGCGTCGCTGCGGAAGGCCATCAGGAAGGCCACCGCCTCGGTGAAGAGGCCGATGGCGAGCGGGTACCAGGTTCGGTGGCTGACCACGGCGGCCAGCGCGGGGACGGCGGTGAGGGCCGGTTCGACCGTCACCTCGGTGTTGCTGACGAAGTCGAGGGCGACGATCAGCGCCATGCCGATGAAGGGCAGCGCGAGCGCCGTCCTCGGCCAGGTGCCGGTCGTGCCCGGAGCGGGTCCCGGGGTCGGCCCGGTGAACCGCTCTCTGATCCATCCGGTCGCGCTCAACGTCGGTTACTCCAGCAGAAGACGCCGATGCCCGGGGGCACCTGCGGTGATGACTGAGGGTTAGGGAATGCGGGCCTCGCTGGCGGCCGGAGCACGGGGGTTGACCGGTTACCGACCCCACAATAGGCACGAAACGTGCATGGCGCACAGGTTTCGGGCGCTGCCGTGATGACTTGAATGCTCTGCGTGACTCATTCTTCACTGTTCCCGATCAGGAGCCGTTCCAACTCTTTTCGGTCGGGAAGTCCTGTCGGACGGACGATCCGCCCGCTGCGGACGTACAGGAAGGAAGCCGTGACCTGCTCCGGCGGAACGCCCGCCTGCTCGGCCCAGGCGATCCGGTAGACCGCGAGCTGCAACGGGTCGGCGGTCTCCTCGCGGTGGGTCTTCCAGTCCACCACTTCGTAGCGTGACGCGCCACCGGTTACTGACGTCACGTCACCGTCCCGGTATACCGCGTCGATCCGGCCGCGCACCACCCGCCCCCCGAGCACCAGCTGGAACGGCGCCTCCACCCGGTGCGGCCGGCGCTGGGCGTACGGGGTGCGCAGGAACGCCTCCTTGAGCCGCTCCAGGTCCTGCTCGTCCTCGATGCCGTCGTCGTCAGCGCCGGGCAGCGCGCCCGGCTCGATCAGCAGCAGCGGTTCGATCCGGGACTGCACCCAGGCGTGGAAGCGGGTGCCCCGCCGGGCGGCCGGCTGCGGCGGGCGCGGCATCGGCCGGGCCAGGTCGCGCGCGAAGCCGTCCGGGTCGGCGGCCAGGCGCAGCAGTTGGGTGGCGGACAGCGCGGCGGGCAGCGGCACGTCGCGGGCGGTGCGCCGGGAGCGCTCCAACTCGCCCAGCAGCGCGGTGAGGTCGCGGTCCCAGGAGGCCGCCTGGCGCTGGTCCTCGGCGGCCATCGGCTCGGGTTCGGGGGCGGGCGCGCCGGCCAGCCGGGCGTGCACCACCTCGGCGACCCGGCGGCGGGCCAGCTGGGCGGCCGGGTCCAGCGGAAGCGGCCAGGGGCGCTCGACGGGATCGGCCAGCGCCGGGTTCTCGGCGCCCTTCTCGGGCTGCTCGGCCCAGTGCTCGACCTCCCCGGCGCCGGGCCGCTCGCAGTGCTCGCGCAGCTGCTCCAGGAAGGCGGACGGGCCGCGGACGGTCTTCTGGCTGGGCCCCCACCAGTGCCCGGAGGCCAGCAGCAGCGTGCGCGGGCGGGTGAACGCGACGTAGCCCAGGCGCAGTTCCTCGGTGCCGGAGTGCTCGGCCAGCTGCCGCTTGAACGCGGTCATGGCCTTGCCGTCCCACCCGCCGCGCACGTCGGGCAGGGTGTCCGCGTCGCCGCGCAGGGCGTGCGGGAGCACCCGTTTGCTGCTGGTCCAGCGCTCGCGCGAGGTGGTGGACGGGAACGAGCCCTTGACCAGGCCGGGGACGGCGACGACGTCCCACTCCAGGCCCTTGGACTTGTGCGCGGTGAGCACCTTCACGGTGTCCTCGCCGCCGGGCAGGCTGCTGTCCAGGCCGCGCTCGTACTCCTGGGCGGCGCGCAGGAAGCCGAGGAAGGCGGCCAGGCCGGGGTCGCCGTCGAGGTCGGCGAAGGAGGCGGCGACGTCCAGGAAGGCGTGCAGGGTCTCGCGCCGCCGGGCGGCCAGCGCCTGCGGGGAGGCGGCGAGTTCGACCTCCAGGCCGGTGACGGCCAGCACCCGGTGCAGCACGTCCATCAGCGGGTCGGCGAGCGAGCGGCGCAGGTCGCGCAGCTCCTGGCCGAGGCGGGCCAGGCGGACCCTGGCCTCGGCGGAGAAGGGCAGTTCGTCGGGCTGCTCCGCGTCGAGGAAGGTCTCCACCGCGTCGGCGAGCGAGACCACCTCGGTGGGGTCGGCCTCGGCGACGGCCGCCGTCAGCGCCTCCACGCCCTCGGGCCGGTCGGTGCGCACCAGGTCGGCGGCCCGGCGCCCGAGCAGGGCGAGGTCGCGCGGGCCGATCCGCCAGCGCGGGCCGATCAGCAGGCGCACCAGCGCGGCGTTGGCGGTCGGGTCCTGGAGCACCTCGCAGACCGCCACCAGGTCGGCCACCTCGGGCAGTTGCAGCAGCCCGCCCAGGCCCACCACCTCGACCGGCACCTCGCGGGCGACCAGGGCGGCGTGGATGTCCGGGAAGGCCGCGCCGCCGCGGCACAGCACGGCGATCCGGCCGGGCGCGGTGCCGGTGCGCACCAGGTGGGCGATCGAGTCGGCGAGCCAGTCGACCTCCTCGGCGTGGGTGGGCAGCAGCGCCGCCCGCACGTAGCCGTCCTGCTCGGCGCCGGGGGCCGGGCGCAGCGCCTCGACGCCCTCGTGCATGGCCCGCAGCGGCGCGGCGAGTTCGTTGGCGAAGGCGAGCAGCCGGCCGCCGCTGCGGCGGTTCTCGCTGAGCGCGTAGCGGGCGGCGGGGCGGCCGTCGGCCTTCGGGAAGTGCCGGGGGAACTCGTCGAGGTTGGCGACGGAGGCGCCGCGCCAGCCGTAGATCGCCTGGCAGGGGTCGCCGACGGCGGTGACGGGGTGGCCGGCAAAAGGATGACCGGGACCGGGGCCGGCGCCGAACAGGCCGGCCAGCATCAGCCGCTGGGCGACCGAGGTGTCCTGGTACTCGTCGAGCAGCACGACCCGGAACTGGCCGCGGAGCAGCGCGCCGACCTCGGGCCGCTGCTGGGCGAGCCGGGCGGCGGCGGCTATCTGGTCGCCGAAGTCCATCAGCCCGGCGGCGTGCTTGCGGCGCCGGTAGTCCTCGACCAGGCGCAGCAGCTCCAGCCGGGCCCGGGCGGTGGCGGGGACGGCCCGCAGGTCGTCGTTGGTGAGCTTGACGGTGGCGAGGGTGTCCAGCAGGTCCTCGTCGTGGGCGCGCAGGGTGTCCGGCTCGACCAGGTGCTCGGCGAGTTCGCCGTCCAGGGCGATCAGGTCGGCGACCAGGTTGGCGAAGGTGCCGGTGAGCGCGGGGAACGGGCCGCGGGCGGTGCGCAGCACCTTGGCGGCGAGCTGGAAGCGGGTGGCGTCGGCGAGCAGCCGCACGTCGGGTTCGATGCCGATCCGCAGGCCGTGCTCCTTGAGCAGCCGGCCGGCGAAGGCGTGGTAGGTGGAGATCTCCGGTTCGCCGAGCGGCTCCGCGGCGTCCTGCCCGGTGACGCCGGCCCGCAGCAGGGCGGTGCGCACGCGTTCGGCGAGTTCGCCGGCGGCCTTGTTGGTGAAGGTGAGGCCGAGCACCTCCTCGGGCCGGACGGCGCCGGAGCCGACCAGCCAGACCACCCGGGCGGCCATCACCGTGGTCTTGCCGGAGCCGGCGCCGGCCACGATCACGGCCGGTTCCAGGGGGGCGCCGATGGCCGCCATCTGCTCCCGGTTGAACGGGATGCCCAGCAGCTCCTTGAGCTGGTCGGGATGGCTGAGCACGGCGGTCACCCCGCAACGTTAACCGGAGCGGCGGACAACCTTCACTCGACGAGTTGCGCCCCGTCCCGCTGGGCGGAGCAGCTGCGGCGGAAGGTGCAGCGGTCGCAGCCGCCGCCGGTCTGCGGGACGAAGCGCTCGGCGAGGACCCGGCCGGCCGCGTCGGCGAGCAGGTTCTCGATCCACGGCTCGCCCTCCGGCGGGTCCTGCCGCTGCACCTTGGGGGCGTCCTGGGCGGCCTTGGCGGCGGGCTCGCGCAGGTGGACGAGTTCGGCGCCGCCGGTGGCCGGGGGGCGGTCGGCGAAGCCGGGCAGTTCGTTGAGGGCCCCGGCGCGGACGGCGAGCTGGTAGACGGCGAGCTGCTTGTGCTCGGGCAGCGACTTGTCGGTGGGGATCTGCTTGCCGGTCTTGAAGTCGACGACGTAGGCGCGCCCGGCCGCGTCCTTCTCGACCCGGTCCATCGAGCCGCGGATGCGCACCGAGACGCCGCCGGCGTCGAGGGTGACGTCGAAGCCGTGCTCGGTGGCGACGAGGTCGCGGCCGCGTTCCAGCACGTGCCAGTTGAGGAAGCGCTCCAGGGCGGCGCGGGCCTGGGTCTTCTCCTGGTGGGACTTCCAGGGCGCGTCGAAGGCCAGCGCGTCCCAGACGGTGTCCAGGCGTTCCATCAGGACGGCGAGGTCGGCGGGGGTGCGCCCGGAGCCGACCTCGTCGGCGAGCGCGTGCACGACGTTGCCGAAGCCCTGGGCGGCGGAGCCGGCCGCGCGGGCCTTGACCTCCTTGTCCAGGAACCACTGCAGCGAGCAGTTCTCCAGTTGTTCCAGGCCGCTGCCGGACAGCCGCACCGGCAGGTCGGCGCTGCGCAGCGGGTCGGGGGCGGCGGTGGCGTCGGCCAGGCCCCACCAGCGGTCGGGGCGGGCGGCGGGCACCAGCGGCTGGCCCTCATCGTCGGTGGCGGTGGCGAGCAGGGCGAGCCGTTCGGCGGCGGCCCGGCGCAGTTCGGGCGAGCGGGCCGGGTCGACGGTGACGGCCCGCAGTTCGGCGACCAGTGCGGCGACGGACAGCGGGCGGCGCGGGCGGTGGGTGACGTCCTCGACGACGACGGGCGGGGTGCGGCGCACGACCTTGCCGGTCCGCGGGTCGACGTCCTCGCGGTAGAGCTCGCGCAGGAAGCGGGAGGGCTCGTCGCCGTCGTCGGCGGGGGCCTTGACGGCGGTGACGATCAGCCGTTCCCGGGCGCGGGTCGCGGCGACGTAGAAGAGCCGGCGCTCCTCGCCGAGCAGGGCGCCCGGGGAGAGCGGTTCGGCGAGGCCGTCGCGGCCGATCCGGTCGGCCTCCAGCAGGGAGCCGCGGCGGCGCAGGTCGGGCCAGAGGCCGTCCTGGACGCCGGCGACGACGACCAGGCGCCATTCCAGGCCCTTGGAGCGGTGGGCGGTCATCAGCCGGACGGCCTCGGGGCGCACGGCCCGGACGGTGAGGGTGTCGGCGGCGATGTCCTGGGCGTCGAGCTCGGCGAGCAGGTCGAGGGCGCCGCGGTGGCCGGTGACCTGCTCCTCGGCGCGGGCGGCGGTCTCGAACAGGGCGCACAGCGCGTCGAGGTCGCGGTCGGCGTTGCGGCCGGCGGCGCCGCCGCGCAGGGCGGCCCGTTCCAGGCGTTCGCGCCAGCGGCGGCTGCCGTCCCACAGCTCCCAGAGCGCCTCCTCGGCGGTGCAGCCGCCGGCCAGGCGTTCGCGGACCTTGCGCAGCAGGGTGCCGAGGTCGCGGGCCCGGCGGGCGTGGGCGGGGTCGAGGGCGATCAGCCGCTCGGGTTCGGCGAGGGCCTCGCGCAGCAGGTCGCCGGCCGGGCGGGGGGCGGCCGGGTCCCCGTCGGCGCGCAGGGCGGCGCGTTCCTCCTCGCGCAGGGCGCGGCCGAGGCGGCGCAGGTCGGAGCCGTCGAGGCCGCCGAGCGGGCCGGTGAGCAGGGCGTGGGCCAGGTCGGTGGTGAGCGGGTCGGGTGTGTCGGGGTCGCCGTGCCGGTCGCGGGCGGCCTGCTCGGCGCAGACCCGCAGGGCGAGCAGCAGGTGGGCGACGGCCGGCTCCTCGCGCAGCGGCAGGTCGTCACCGTCGATCTCCAGCGGGACGCCGGCCGCGCTGAGCGCCCGCCGTACGCCGGGGATGGAGCGGGCGCCGGCCCGGACCAGGACGGCCATCTCGCCCCAGGGCACGCCGTCCTCCAGGTGGGCACGGCGCAGCAGGTCGGCGATCGAGTCGAGTTCGGCGCCGGGGGTGGGGTAGGTGTAGACCTCGGCCCGGCCGCCCTCGCGGGAGGGCAGCAGCGCGCGGTGCTGGGCGAGCTTGTCGGCGGGCAGCCGGCCCATCGGCATCCGCCGGGCGAGCTCCCGGGAGGCGGCGAGCAGGACGGCCCCGGAGCGGCGGGAGACGCGCAGCACCTTGACGTCGGCGGGTTCGCCGTCGGCCCGGCGGAAGGTCTGCGGGAAGTCGAGGATGCCGTTGATGTCGGCGCCGCGGAAGGCGTAGATCGACTGGTCGGGGTCGCCGACCGCGACGAGTTCGCGGCCGCCGCCGGCCAGCTGGCGCAGCAGCCGGACCTGGGAGGGGTCGGTGTCCTGGTACTCGTCGACGAACACCACCTCGTAGCGCCGCCGCAGTTGTTCGGCGACCTCGGGGCGTTCGGCGAGCAGGACGGCCCGGTGGACGAGTTCGGCGTAGTCGAGGACGCCGCGCAGGTCGAGCACGTCGAGGTAGTCGGCGAGGAAGTGCGCGGCGGCGGCCCAGTCGGGGCGCTGGACGCCCTGGGCGAAGCGCTCCAGTTCGGCTTCGCCCAGGCCCAGCTCGCGGCTGCGGGCGAGGACGGCGCGGACCTCGTCGGCGAAGCCGCGGGTGGTCAGGCAGGCCCGCAGGTCGAGCGGCCAGTGGATCCGGGAGCTGCCGAGTTTCGCGTCCTCGGCGCCGCCGGCCAGCAGTTCGCGGACCATGACGTCCTGCTCGGGGCCGGAGAGCAGCCGCAGCGGTTCGGCGTAGTCCTGCGGGTCCTGGTGGGCGCGCAGCAGGGCGTAGCTGAAGGAGTGGAAGGTGGTGGCCTGGGGGGCGGCCGAGGAGGAGCCGAGCCGGGCGGACATCCGGTCGCGCAGTTCCGTCGCGGCCTTGCGGCTGAAGGTGAGGACGAGGATGCGCTCGGGGTCGGTGCCGTGCTCGATCCGCCGGGCGACGGCCTCGACCAGGGTGGTGGTCTTGCCCGTCCCGGGGCCGGCGAGCACCAGCAGCGGCCCGCCGCCGTGCTCGACCACGGCGCGCTGGTACTCGTCCAGCACGGGTGGGGCGGGCTGGACGAGCGGGCTGCGCACGAGCCGGTACGGGGAACTCACGGAGGCGGATCCTGGGGTTGTGCTGGAGGCGTGGCCGGGCGGGCCCGCCGGGGCCCGCCCGTATCGAGCCTACGATCCTGCCCCGTCATTCCCGTCGGCGCGGCCGTTTCGCGGCATCCCCGGTCCGCGGCGACCTCACTCCGCGTTCCGCGGCGACCTCATTGCTCGCCGCCCGGCTCCCGCCCGTCCCAGCGGGCCCGCCGCAGGTCGACCCGGGGCGGGTCGGCGAGTTCGCGCAGCGGGGTGCCCTCCTCGCCGTAGTGGGCGAGGGCGCGGTGCTCGTGTCCGGGCAGGAAGCGGCCGTCGGCGCGGATGACCCGCCACCAGGGGACCGAGCCGCCGTACAGGGCCATCACCCGGCCGACCTGCCGGGGGCCGCCCTGGCCGAGGTACTCGGCAACGTCCCCGTAGGTCATCACCCTGCCGGGTGGAATCCGCTCGGTCAGGTCGAGCACCAGTTCGGCGAAGGGTGGCAGGGTGTCCGGGAGGCCGTCGTCTGTTACGTCCGTCACCTGCGGCATTCTTCCTCACGGGGGCGCACCCGCGGCCCCGTACGAACGATCCGCCGCGCCCGATCCGGCCCCTGTCCAGCACGGGGCGCCGAGGCATGCCACCATCTTCGGGGCGGTGAGTGGTGATACGAGGACAAGACCAGATGACCGGGACGGCTGACGTGGGTGTGGACGAGGACTCCGACGAGTCCGCCGCCGCCGTGCCCTCGGCTCCCGGTGGTGGGCCCGCGACCGGGCCGACACCGGAAGTCTCCCTGATCAAGGACCTGACGATCAAGACCCCCGCGCCCGCCGAGGCCTCCGAAGAACCCGCCGAACCCGCCGAAGCCCCCGGGGAACCGGCCGCCGAAGCCCCCGGGGATCCGGCCGCCGCCGCGCCGCCGGCCCGGCGCCCGCTGCCCGACTACCACGACCCGCTGGGCGACACCCCGCACCTGGACGTCGACGAGCCCCTGCTCGCCGCCCGGGCGCACCGCCCGTCCGACCTGATCCGCTTCCTGGCCGGCGTCCTCGGCATAGTCGCCGTCTTCGTGCTGGCGGGCATCGCCACCTCGACCACCACCGGCATCGAACAGGACATCGCCACCAACGCGCCGCACTTCTCCGCGGTGCTCTCCACGATCACCGGCCTGCTCTCCAGCGTCGCGGTGCTCGCCGTACCGCTGGCCTTCGCGGTCGAGCGGCTGATCAAACGCGACGGCCTGCGGGTCGCCGACGGCGTGCTCGCCTCGGTGCTCGCCTACGGCGTCTCACTGGGCATCGACTGGTGGGTGGCCGAAGGCGCCTCCGACCACATCCGGGACGCGCTGACCAGGCTGCCGATGGACAGCAACGGCACCCTCACCGACCCGGTGCACGGCTACCTCGCCCCGGTGATCGCCTACATGACCGCGGTCGGCATGTCGAGCCGCCCCCGGTGGCGGGTCGCCCTGTGGGTGGTGGTGGTCTTCAGCGGGATCACCGAACTGCTCGGCGGCTACACCACCCCGCTGTCGCTGCTGCTCACCGTCCTGATCGGCTGGTCCGTCGCGTACGGCACGCTGTACGCGATCGGCTCCCCGAACATCCGGCCCACCGGCCAGCACCTGATGATCGGCCTGCGCAAGGTCGGCTTCACCCCGGAGAGCGCCCACCGCGCCCCGGACGCACCCGGCGGCACCCGCCGCTACTACGTCACCCAGCAGAGCGGCCCGCCGCTGGACGTCCACATCATCGACCGCGAGCAGCAGGCCTCCGGCTTCTTCTACCGGGCCTGGCGGCGGCTGCGGCTGCGCTCGGTGGCGGTGCGCCGCAGCCCGCAGTCGCTGCGCCAGGCGCTGGAGCAGGAGGCCCTGATCGCCTACGCGGCGGCCGCCTCGGGCGCCCGCGCGCCGCAGCTGGTCGCCACCTCCGAGCTGGGTCCGGACGCCGCGATCCTGGTCTACGGCAAGGTCGAGGGCCGCATCCTGGACGAGCTCTCCGACGAGGAGGTCACCGACCAGGTGATGGCCTCGCTCTGGGAGTCGGTGGCGGCCCTGCACGAGCGCCGGATCGCCCACCGCCGGCTGACCGGCGAGTCGCTGCTGGTGGTGGACGAGAGGACGGCCTGCCTGGTCAACCTCTCCGGCGGCGACATCGCCGCCACCGACCTGACGCTGCGCATCGACGTCGCCCAGCTGGTCACCACCTTCGCGCTGCGGATCGGCCCGGAGCGGGCCGTCGCCACCGCCAACGCGGTGCTCGGCGCCGACCGGGTCGCCCAGGCGCTGCCGCTGCTCCAGCCGGTCGGGATGAGCCGCTCCACCAGGGTCGACCTCTCGCGGCTCACCAAGGAGCGCAAGACCGTCGCCCGGGCCAGGGCGCTGGAGCAGGTCGCGGCCGGCGAGCGCACCCAGCAGCAGGCCGAGGAGGACATCGCGGTGGCCGGCGAGGACCTGCTGAGCCGCATCCGCGGCCAGATCCTCCAGATCGCCCCCGAGGCACCGATGGAGCCGGCCAAGCTGGAGCGGCTGAAGCCGAAGAGCCTGATCATGGTGATCGCGCTCACCTTCGCCGCCTACCTGGCGCTGACCACCATCAAGCCGGCCCAGCTCAAGCTCTCCCAGATGGACTGGGTCTGGGCGGCGGCGGCCCTGCTGGCGGCCGCGTTCAGCTACGTCGCCGCCGCGATGAGCCTGACCGGCTTCGTCCCGGAGAAGCTGCCGTTCCGGCGCACCGTCGCGGCCCAGCTGGCCGGCTCCTTCGTCAAGCTGGTCGCGCCCGCCGCGATCGGCGGCATCGCGCTCAACACCCGCTACCTACAGAAGGCCGGGATCCGCTCCGGCCAGGCGGTGGCCTCGGTCGGCGCCTCCCAGCTGGCCGGCCTAGCCGGGCACCTGCTGCTGCTGTTCAGCTTCGGCCTGATCACCGGCAGCCAGACCAACGGCGACCTGTCCGCCTCCCGCGCGGTGATCATCGGCGTGCTGACCGCCGCCGTGCTCGCCCTGGTGGTGGCGGCGGTCGCGCCACTGCGCCGGTTCGTCCTGGGCCGGCTGCGCTCGCTGTTCTTCGGCGTGGTGCCGCGGATGCTCGACCTGATGCAGACGCCCAGCAAGCTGGTCACCGGCTTCGGCGGCATCCTGCTGCTGACCCTGTCCTTCACCGCCTGCCTGGACGCCTCGGTGCAGGCCTTCGGCGGCGACGTCAGCTTCTCGGCGGTCGCGGTGGTCTTCCTGACCGCCAACGCGGCCGGCTCGGCGATCCCCACCCCGGGCGGCATCGGCCCGGTCGAGGTCGCCCTGATCGGCGCCCTGACGGTCGCGGACGTGTCGCCGGCGGTCGCCACCCCGGCGGTCTTCCTCTACCGGGCGCTCACCTTCTGGCTGCCGGTGCTGCCGGGCTGGATCTCCTACAACATGCTGCAGCGCCGCGGCGCGCTCTGACGTCCACCGGATACGCGGAAGGGGCCCCCGCGGCGGGGCCGGGCGCGGATCCGGGGGGGGGCCGATCGCGCCGCGGGGGGGGGGCCGGGTGTTTGTGTTGACTCCCGCCCGGTCGGGTATAAAAAAAGGAAGCAGCCGACCGC
>NZ_JBHWIO010000081.1:0-3954 GCF_042732075.1 Kitasatospora sp. NPDC059812 | reverse complement strand
CGCAGACCCAACCCCAGTGGCCCCCGCCGCGCCGCGCTTTGCGCACCCCGGAAACCGCGGTCGGCCCGCCGGGGGCGCCCCCTTCCGGTACGTTCCGGCGTCTACGTTCCGGCGTCCTAGTAGACGGGCTTGTGCGGCTCGATCTGGTTGACCCAGCCGAGCACGCCGCCGCCCAGGTGGACGGCGTTGGCGAAGCCGGCCGCCTTGACCACGGCCAGCACCTCGGCCGAGCGCACGCCCGACTTGCAGTGCAGCACGATCTTGCGGTCCTGCGGCAGCTTCTCCAGGGCGTCGCCCATGAGGAACTCGTTCTTCGGGATCAGCACCGCGCCGGGGATGTTGACGATCTCGTACTCGCCGGGCTCGCGGACGTCGATCAGGAAGATGTCCTCCTTGTCGTCCTGCCACTGCTTGAGCTGCGCCGAGGTGACGGTCGAGCCCGCGGCGGCGGCCTGCGCCTCCTCCGACACGACGCCGCAGAAGGCCTCGTAGTCGATCAGCTCGGTGACCGTCGGGTGCTCGGAGCAGACGGCGCAGTCCGGGTCCTTGCGGACCTTCACCTGGCGGTAGTTCATCTCCAGGGCGTCGTAGATCATCAGCCGGCCGACCAGCGGGTCGCCCACGCCGGCCAGCAGCTTGATCGCCTCGGTGACCTGGATCGAGCCGATGGACGCGCACAGCACGCCCAGCACGCCGCCCTCGGCGCAGGAGGGGACCATGCCCGCCGGCGGGGCCTCCGGGTAGAGGCAGCGGTAGCAGGGGCCGTGCTCGGCCCAGAACACGCTGGCCTGGCCGTCGAAGCGGTAGATCGAGCCCCACACGTACGGCTTGCCGAGCAGCACCGCGGCGTCGTTCACCAGGTAGCGGGTGGCGAAGTTGTCGGTGCCGTCCACGATCAGGTCGTAGCCGGCGAAGATCTCCATGACGTTGGAGTTGTCGAGGCGCTCCTCGTGGAGGATCACGTCGACGTAGGGGTTGATCTCCTTGACCGAGTCCCGCGCCGACTCCGCCTTGGAGCGGCCCACGTCCGACTGGCCGTGGATGATCTGGCGCTGCAGGTTCGACTCGTCGACCACGTCGAACTCGACGATGCCCAGCGTGCCGACACCGGCCGCGGCCAGGTACATCAGCGCGGGCGAGCCCAGGCCGCCGGCGCCGACGCACAGCACCTTGGCGTTCTTCAGCCGCTTCTGCCCGGCCATGCCCACGTCGGGGATGATCAGGTGGCGGGAGTACCTGCGGACCTCGTCAACGGTGAGCTCGTCAGCCGGCTCGACCAGGGGTGGCAACGACACGGGGACTCCGATGGGTGTCTGGTTCAGGTGGCCTGGGCCAGCCTCATGGTGGTTGCTGCGCCGCCACGCGGGTGGCTCCTAGGCCAACAGTGTCACGCCCCTCCGGTATTCCGAGACAGCTCGTCCGATGGGCGAGACAGCCGGCGTCGGATCGTGGGACCGCCCGCGGGAGCCCGGAAAAGCGCCCCAGGCCTGTGCCGACAGGCCCGGGGCGCTCCCGGTGACCGCTCAGACCCGGCAGGCCGTCTCCAGCCAGACGTCCCCGAGCGACTCCTCCAGCGGCACCTGTGTCCGCCAGCCGAGACGGTCCCGGGCGGTGCGCACGTCCGCCTGCCGCCACGGCACCGGCTCCCCCGTCGCGACCCGGCCCTCCGGCCGGTGGCCCTCCACCCGGTGGCCCGGCAGGTGGTGGCCGGGCAGGTGGTCGCCGACCGGGCCGCCGGCCTGCGCGGGCAGCAGGACCTGCCGGTTCTCCTCGACGATCGCCCCCTCGAAGCCGGACGCCCGGACCAGCAGCTGGGCCGCGTCCCGGGCCCGGACGGCGTGCCCGCTGCCGATGTTGACCACCCCGGTGGCGGCCGACACCGCCGCCGCCTGGATCGCCCGCGCGACGTCCCGCACGTCCACGAAATCCCGGTATCCGGACAGGTCCGGCATCCGCACCTGGGACTCGTCCCGCTCCAGAGCCCGCCGCAGCCCCTCCGCGAGCCGCCCGAACAGCGAGGCGGTCGGCGCCCCCGGGCCCACCACGTCGAACACCCGCAGCACCGCCGCGTCCAGGCCCGACGCCAGCACCAGCTCCGTCCCGGCCAGCTTGGACACCCCGTACGGGCCGACCGGCCGCGGCTCGGCCTGCTCCGACACCGGCACCCCGCCCGGCACCGGGCCGTACTCGGCGGCCGAGCCGACGTGCACCAGCCGGGCCGGCTCCCGGCTGCGCCGGATCGCCTCGCAGACGGTGGCGACGGCCAGCGTGTTCGACCGGATCAGGGTGCGCGAGCTGCCGTAGGTGGCGCCCGCGCAGTTGATCACCACCTGCGGCGCGACCGCGTCCAGGAACCGGGCCAGCGCGCCCGGGCTTCCGGTGGTCAGGTCGAAGCGGATGTCGGCCGAGTCGCGCCGGCCGAGCACCGTCACCTGCAACTCCTGGTCCATGAGCAGACGATCGGTGACCCGGCGGCCGATGAAACCGTCGGCGCCCAGCAGCAGCACCCTCATCGGGGGCGTCCTTCCACGAAGCGAGGTCGGGGACGACCTGGCGGACTGAAATCAAGAGCGGACTGAGTGAGAGCAACGAGAAGGGGGCGGCACCCGGGGCCGCACCGGCGGGCGGGGCTCAGCGGTGCGAACCGGCCCGGCCGAGCACGGCCCAGGCGTACGCCAGCAGCACCGCGGCGACCGCGCCGCCGCCGATCAGCCCGGCCGTCGGCCCGGAGCGGCCCAGGGCGAGCAGCCCGAGCGCCACGGCGGGCCCGGCCAGCGCCCCCGCCGCCGCGGCCGTCGTCCGGCCGCAGCGGGCCAGCAGCGCGGGCAGCACCAGCAGCAGGCCCAGCACGCCCTGCGCCGCCCACTGCGCGGCGCCGGCCCGTTCGGCCGCCAGGTGCAGCAGGCCCCCGCCGTGGCCCGGCCCGGGGCGCGGCGCGAGGACGGTCAGCACCGCCAGCGCGGCGAAGGTCAGCACCGCGAGCACCGCCAGGTGCAGGGCGACCGCCACCGGGAGCACCGGCCGCATCCGGGACCGGAACTCGGCCAGCGTGGCCGCCGCGCCGAGATGGCCGCGGCCGACCTGCCGGTACCAGCGGGCCGCCCGCTCGGCCGACCCGGCCGACACCGCCCCGGCCAGCACCAGCGCGGCGGTCAGCCGCCGGTCCCCGTCCGCCGCGGCCAGCGGGAGCAGCAGCAGCGCGGCCAGGCCCAGCCCGTACCCCAGCGCCGCCGGGCGCCACCGGGAGCCGGCCCGCCGCGGCGCCCGCGCCGGGCCCAGCCCGTCCACCGCGCGGCAGGGGCCGGTGCACGGCGGGCCGGGCTCGGCGGCGGGGTCCGCGGCCAGGGCGGGCACCAGCACCAGCGGGACGGCGGCCGGCAGCAGCACCGGCCAGCGGGCGCCGAGCGCGACCACGGCCGCGCAGGGCAGCGCGGCCAGCGCGGCGGCGGTCAGCGTCGCCCGGGTCGCGGCGGCGCACTCCCGGCCCGGCGGCGGCTCCGGCGGGGGCGGGCGGCGGGGCACCCGCGCGTACAGCTCCTCGGCGAGCGAGAACAGGTCGGCGTGCCGGCAGCGTGCGGCGGCCTGCGGGCCGAGCCCGGCCTCCTCCAGTCCGGCGGCGATCTCCAGCGGGTCGACGGCCCGCTCGCACAGCGCCCGGTGCTCGGCCATCACCTCGCGCACCGGGTCCCCCACCGGGCTCCCGGGGCCGCCCGGCGCCGCGCCGCCCGCCATCAGACGGCCTCCGCGAGGGCGCCGGGGCGCTCTTGCGCGCCGGCGTCGCCGCCCTCGTCCTCCGACCGCTCGGACCCGGCCGGCCCGGCGCCGTGGCGGCCGTCGGGGCCGGGGGGGGGGGGCGGGGGGGCGCGCGCGGCGCCCCCCGCCCGCCCGCCGGGGGGGGGGGGGGGGCCCGGCGCGGGGGGGGGCGGGCGCGGGGCGGGGGCGGCGCCGCCCCGC
>NZ_JBHWIO010000080.1:36919-40211 GCF_042732075.1 Kitasatospora sp. NPDC059812 | reverse complement strand
GAGGGCGGCGAGGGTGCCGTAGTGGGCGAAGGGGTCGAGGCGGCGGGCGTCCTTGGCGGGGACGGGGCCGTTGTCGGGCAGGTCGGTGACGCGGCAGCCCAGGCGGACCCGGTGGCGGGCCAGGGCGGGGTCGGTGAGGGCGGTGGCGGTGGGGGTGCCGGTGCTGACGGTGTGCCAGAACGCGGCCGGGGTGTGGCCGGCGGGGCTGACGACGCCCAGGCCGGTGACGGCGATGGGGGGCCGGGTGGGGCGGGCTGCCATGGTCTTGTCCTTTCCGGGCGTTGGGGGCCGGCGCGGGCCTTCCCAGGTGGGGCGGGGCCGGGGGCCGGCGGGCCTTCCTGGGTGGGCCGGGGGCCGGCTCGGTCAGATGAGGCCGGTCTGGGCGGCGGCGGTCAGGAAGGCGTCGGCGGCGAAGTCGATGTCGGCGGCGGTGTGGCGGGCGGTGACGGCGATCCGCAGCCGGGCCAGGTCGTTGGGCACGGCGGGGGTGACGACGGGCAGGCCGATGACGCCGGCCTTGCGGCAGGCGGTGGCGTAGTCGTAGGCGGCGTCGTCGGAGCCGGCGATGACGGGCAGGACGGCGGTGGCGGAGTCCATGGTGGAGATGCCGGCGTCGTTGAGGCGCCGGCGCAGGCGCTCGGCCTGGACCTGGATGTGGGTGACGCGTTCGGGTTCGCGGCGCAGGATCCGCAGGGACTCCAGGGCGGCGCCGGTCTGGGCGGGGCCGAGGGCGGCGGAGAACAGGAACGGGCGGGCGGCGTAGCGCAGGTGGCCGATCAGTTCGTGGCTGCCGGCGACCCAGCCGCCCATGGAGGGGATGGCCTTGGAGAGGGTGCCGAGTTTGATGTCGACGCGGTGGCGGTAGCCGAAGTGCTCCTCGATGCCGCCGCCGGTCTCGCCGATGACGCCCAGGGCGTGGGCCTCGTCGACCATCAGGAGGGCGTCGTGGGCGTCGCAGACCGCGCGCAGTTCGGGCAGCGGGGCGATGTCGCCGTCCATGGAGTAGACGCTGTCGACGATGACCAGGCGCACGCCGGTCGGGGAGGCGGCCTTGAGGCGGCGTTCCAGGTGGTCGACGTCGTTGTGGCGGAAGCGGGTGACGGTGGCGCCGGAGAGGCGGCAGCCGTCGACGATGCTGGCGTGGTCGTACTTGTCGATCAGGACGGTGTCGCCCTGGCCGACCAGGGCGCCGACGGTGCCGACGTTGGCGGCGTAGCCGGAGCCGAAGACCTGGGCGCGTTCGCGGCGGGCGAAGCGGGCGACCTCGGCTTCCAGTTCCTCGTGCAGCGGGATGGTGCCGGCCAGGGCGCGCACGCCGTGGTTGCCGGTGCCGTAGACGTCGACGGCGGCCTTGGCGGCGGCCACCACGCGTTCGTCTCCGGCCAGGCCCAGGTAGCTGTAGCCGGACATCATGAGCAGGCGCTCGCCGTCCAGGTCGCAGTAGGCGCTGTCGCGTTCCATGGTGTAGGCGACGAAGCTGTTGCGGCGTGAGGGGTCGGACTCCAGCGCGGCCACGCGGTCCAGGGTGGCGGCGAGCTTCGGCTCCAGGCGGTCCCATGCTCCGGTGGCGTTCACGTGCGGGTCTCCTTCTCGGCGGGGCGCGGCGGGCGCGCGGCGGTTTTGCCGTGCGGTTTGCCGTCGGTTTGCCGCCGGTTGTCCGTCGGCTGTTCGGCGGTTCGTCGTCGGCTTGTTCCGGATTGTTTTCGGTATTTCCCGGCGCGGGGGCGGGTGGTGGTGCTGGGGTTTCCTCCCGGGATAGTCCCGGGGCTTTTACGGGTGGTGCCCGGCGCAGGGGGTGGGTGGTGTTTCTCGAAGCCTTCACGCGGGGTGCTCAAGGATGACTACATTTCTACGGCAGGATGCGCAAGGCGTCCGCAATAGCCGTGTTCTCGGCCTGCGGTAACGCTCTGACGTGCAGAAACCCTGCGTCCACGACGCATGGACCGGCCGGTGGGTATGTTTTGTCGACCAGTGTTGACACCGTGTGATGCGCCGAATGTATGGTCGAAATCCGCCGAAACCGAACGGCTGGTAGGCGGAATTTCCGGTCCAGGTTTCCCACGCCGTCGGCCCGGCGTCACGGGCCGTCGGCTCCGCTTTGGCTCAAGGGGGTTGGAGCACGTTGAACGGCTTCCGGGAAGACAGTCCGTCCGGCAGATCGGGGACATTCTCATGCTGATCCGCCTGACAGGACTTGTGACGATCGAGCACGACCGCGGCGCCCCGCAGCACCTGTCCAGCGCCCAGGCCCAGGTGGCGTTCGCCCGCCTGGTCCTGGAACGCTCCGCCGGCACCAGCCGCGACCAGCTGGCCGACACCATCTGGCCCGACGGCCTGCCCGACACCTGGGCCTCCGCGCTGCGCAGCGTGGTCTCGCGGGTGCGGGCCTTCGTCGCCTCCCCCGGCCAGGGCCCGGGCGCCACCCCGCTGATCGCCCAGGGCGGGCGCTACGTCCTGCGGCTGCCCGCGGACGCGGCGGTGGACCTGGAGGCCGCCGCCAGCGCGGTCGGGGAGGCCGGGGAGGCGTACGCGGCCCGCTCCTACGCGGTGGCGCAGCAGTTGGCCGCGGGGGCGATCGCCAACCTGCGCGGCGCGTTCCTGCCCGACCACGAGGGCGAGTGGGCGGGCGGGGTGCGCGAGCACGTGGAGGAGCTGCGGATGTCCGCGCTGGAGACGGCGAGCCTGTCGGCCTCGGCGCTGGGCGAGGAGCACCACGCGCTGCGCTGGGCCGACGAGGCGGTGCGCCGCGCCCCGTTCCGCGAGAGCGCCTACCGCTGCCGGATGGAGGCGCTGGCCGCGGCCGGCAACCGGGCCGAGGCGCTGCGCTGTTACCAGCAGCTGCGCCGGGTGCTGGCGGAGGAGCTGGGCATCGACCCGGCCGCCGAGACCCAGGAGCTCTACCTGGCGCTGCTGCGCTCCCCCGCTCCCGTCGCGCCCGCTCCGGCGGTGGTGCGGCCGGTGGACCCGGTGCTGATGGGGATCTTCGAGCCGCTGGCCCTGGCCCGGCTGGCGCGCCCGGCCGGGCCGCCGGTGCGCGCGGCCTGACGGGACCGGCGGTGCGCGCGGCTTGACGGCCTGTCGGTGAGCGCGGTTCGGCGGATCGCCGGTGCGCGCGGCTTGAGAGCCTGCCGGTGCGCGCGTGGTTCGGCGGATCGCCGGTGCGCGCGGCCTGACGGCCTGTCGTCGTGGCGGGCGGCCCCCCCCGCGGGGGGGGCGCCGCCCCCGCCCGCCGCGCCAGGCGGCGGGGCGGGGGGCCGGGGGGGCGGGGCCGCGCGGGGGGGGGCGGGCGGGG
>NZ_JBHWIO010000080.1:19206-36909 GCF_042732075.1 Kitasatospora sp. NPDC059812 | reverse complement strand
CCCCGCGCGCCGGCGCCCCGGCCCCCCACCCCCCGACCCGCCGCGGCCCCCGCCCCCGCGTGCCGGCAGGGGGGCGGGCGGGGGCGCGGGGGTCGCGGGCGCGCCGGGGCGGGCGCGCGCGTGTTGCGGAGGTGTTGCGGTGGGCGTGGCGCACGGCGCGCTCGTAGTAGCGTCGAGGCGCGAAGTCGCGCACGCCGCGCGGCTTTTACCGAACCGGGACGGGGGTCGAGCGTTGGGAAGGGGTGGTGGGTGTGGGACGGGCACGCGTGGCGGCGCGGGTGATCGTGCACCCTGGTGTGGAGGACCTCAGGGTCCAGCAGGTGTTGGAGGCACTCGCGGACCCTGCCCGCAGATCGGTGGTGCGCCGGCTGGCCCACGCGGGTGCCGCGCTGAGCTGCGGCTCCTTTGATCTTCCGGTCTCCCGTTCCACCTCGACGCACCACTTCAACGTGCTGCGCCAGGCCGGACTGCTGCACCAGTACTACGTCGGCACCACCAAGATGAACTCGCTGCGCGCCGAGGAGTTGGAGGGCCGTTTCCCGGGCCTGCTGTCGGCGGTGGTCGCCGCCGCCGATGCCGAGGCCCGCACGGCGCCCTGAGCGGGCCGGCCCGTCCCGCGGCCGGCGGCCGTGGGGCGGGCCGGTTCCGGAAGGCTCGGCCCTGGTGGGGTCAGTGGGGTCAGTTCTGGACGGTGAGGACGATCTTGCCGACCTGGGTGCCGGCCTCCAGGTAGCGGTGGGCCTCGGCGATCCGGTCGAGGCCCTCGAAGACCCGGTCGACGGCGGGGGTGAAGGAGCCGTCGGCGAGCCCGGCGGTGACGAAGGCCTGCGCGCGGCGCAGCCGTTCGTCGTCGCGGGTGATGTCGTGCATGG
Organism: Kitasatospora sp. NPDC059812; assembly: GCF_042732075.1. Classification (NCBI taxonomy): domain Bacteria; kingdom Bacillati; phylum Actinomycetota; class Actinomycetes; order Kitasatosporales; family Streptomycetaceae; genus Kitasatospora; species Kitasatospora sp. NPDC059812. The sequence goes on along the minus strand of NZ_JBHWIO010000080.1, from coordinate 36,037 downwards.
AGTAGAAGCGGCTGGTGACGGGGGCGAAGGTGTCCTGGCCGGGCAGGGGGGTGTCGCGGGGGTCGAGGCGGCCGTAGACGATCAGGCGGCCGCCGGGGGCGATGGTGCGGGCGAGGGTGAGGACGCCGGGGCCGGCGACGGGGTCGAAGACGGTGCGCACGCCGGTGCCGGCGGTGATGGCGTCCACCCGGGCCACCAGGTCCTCCTCGCCGGTGACGATCACGTCGGCGGCGCCGGCGTCCAGGAGTTGCTGCTTCTTGGCGCGGGTGCGGGTGGTGGCGATGGGGACGGCGCCCAGGCGGCGGGCGGTGCGGATGGCGGCCAGGCCGGTGCCGGAGGCGGCGGCGGTGAGCAGGACGTGGTCGCCGGGGCGCAGGTGGCCGTCCTCGGCGAGGGCGCCGTAGGCGGTCAGGTAGGGCATCCACACGGCCGTGCCCTGGACGTCGGTGAGGCCGGCCGGGTGGTGGACGACGGCGCGGGCGGGCACGAGGGCGTGGGTGCGGTAGACGCCGTAGTCGTTCTGGGAGAAGGCCGGGACGGTGTCGACCCGGTCGCCGGCGGCGAAGCCGGTGACGCCCTCGCCGAGGGCCTCCACGGTGCCGGCGGCCTCGTAGCCGGGGGTGGCGGGCAGTTTGGGCTCGTCGAGGTAGGCGCCGGCGCGGAAGAGGGCCTCGGCGCGGTTGAGGCCGATCGCGCTGACGCGGATGAGCAGTTCGCCGGGGCCGGGCACGGGGACGGCGGCGGCTCGCACGGTCAGGACCTCCGGTCCTCCGGTGCGGTCGAAGACGACGGTCCTGGACATGGCGTAACTCCCCTGCTGCGGCGGGCCGGTGGCGGTGCGACGTGCGGCGTGGCGTGCGGTGCGGCGTGCGGTGCGGCCACTTACGTAACCCGGTGCGCGGGAAACTGTCAAACTTCGACTGGTCTCGGAATAATGGGCGGTCGGCGGGCGTTGACGGTGAGTTGACCCTGCGTCAGGCCCGGGGCCGCGCGGCCTGCGGGGGCGGGTGGGAACCCGGCATGGCGGCGGGCGGGCGGTGTTCGTATCCTTCGGCGGATGAACGCCTTCGCACCGCCGCACGAACCGCCACACGAACTGCCGCACGAACCGTACGGGTCCTCGGGCCGGGACTGGGCCGCCACGCTGCGCTGGGTGGAGCAGGGCCTCCCCCCGGGCCACCGGGTGCGGTCGGTGACGGGCCTGCGCGGCGGCTGGACGTCGCGGATGCGGCGCCTGGACGTCGGCCCGGAGGGGGGTGCGGGCGAGGGCGGGGGCGGGTACGCGCTGGTGCTGCGTTCGTTCGTCAAGCCGTTCTACCTGCGCCACGCGCCCGCCCTGCTGACCCGTGAGGCCGGCGTGCTGCGGCTGCTCGCGGACGGCGGCGTGCCGGCGGCGCGGCTGCACGCCCTGGACGCGGCGGGCGAGTTCTGCGACCACCCGTCGCTGGTGATGTCGCTGCTGCCGGGCGGCGTACGGGTGGCGCAGGACGGCGACGTGGAGCGCCGCGCGGACCTGCTGGCCGGTCAGCTGGCCGCCGTGCACGCCCTCGCGGTGGCGCCGGGCGAGCGACCCCGCGCCTTCGAGGCGTGGACGGCCCCGGAGCGGGTGCGGGTGCCCGGGGCCACGGCGCGTCCCGGGGTGTGGCGGCGGGCGGTGGAGGTGATCCGCCGCGAGGCGCCCGCGTACCGGCCGTGCTTCCTGCACCGCGACTTCCACCCCGGCAACGTGCTGTTCACCGGGCAGGGCGCCGCGCTGGCCGTCAGCGGGGTCGTGGACTGGGTGGAGACCTCCTGGGGCCCGGCCGACCTGGACGTGGCCCACTGCTCCACCGCCCTGGCCCTGCTGCACGGCGTGGACACCGGCCTGGACTTCGCCGCCCGCTACCTGGCGGCCGGCGGCACGCTGGAGGCCGACCCGGGCGCGCACCTGTACTGGCGGCTGCTGGACGCGCTGGCGTTCGCCCCGGACGCGGAGAAGGTCGCCGTGCCGTGGCGGGAGCTGGGGCGCGACGACCTGACGCCGGCCCTGCTGGGCCGGCGCCTGGAGGGCTACCTGGAGGCGCTGCTCGACCGGTACGCCTGAGCACCGCCCTGCGCCCGTTTGCCGGTGGGTGGTTCAGGAGGGCGGTTCAGGAGGGCGGTTCAGGTGGGCGGTTCAGGAGGCCGGTTCGCCGTCGAGGAAGGCGGCGATCAGGGCCTGGGGGGTGTCGTCGCCGTTGAGGAGTTCGTGCATGTGCACGCCCTCGGAGGCGGCCTCGGCGCTGCGGGGGAACATGGTCCGCTCGTACGCGGCGAGGGCGGCCTCGGTGTCGCCGGGGTGCGCGGCCAGGGCCTGGCCGAGTTCGGCGCCGTCGAGCATGGCGAGGTTGGCGCCCTCGCCGTTGGGGGCGGTGAGGTGGGCGGCGTCGCCCAGCAGGGTCACCCCCGGCACCCGGTCCCACCGGTGGGCGATCGGCAGGGTGTGGTGGGGGCGCAGGACCGGGGCGGTGTCGCCGTCGGTGATCAGCGCGGTGAGTTCCGGTGCCCAGCCGTCGAACTGTGCCGCGATGCGGGCGCGTGCCGCGGCGGGGTCGGCGAAGTCGACGGCGGCGAACCAGTCCTGCGTCCTGGTGAGCATCACGTAGGTGTGCAGGGTGTCGCCGCTCTCCCGGTGGGCGAAGATCTCCGCGCCGGGCGAGGGCGCCATCATCGACCCGCCGCCGACCGCCTTCGCGGCGGCGAGGTGGCGGGTGTCGGCGTCGAACAGGTAGGTCTCGACGGACGACGTGCCGGTGTACTCGGGGGTGGCGGCGGACAGCAGCGGCCGCACCCGTGACCACGCGCCGTCCGCGCCGACCAGCAGGCCGGTGACGGCGGTGGCGCCGTCGGCGAACGCCACCTCGTGGCGGCCGGCGCCCAGGGCGCGGACGCCGGCGGCCTTGCGGCCCCACCGGACGGTGCCGGCCGGGAGCGAGTCGAGCAGCATCTGCCGCAGTTCGGCGCGCTGCACCTCGGGGCGCCCGCCCGTGCCGTCGTCGGCCTTGTCGAGCAGGACGCTCCCGTCCCGGTCGAGGATCCGCATCGCCTGGCGGCCCTCCAGTACGAGGGCCTCGAACTCCTCCATCAGGCCGGCCGCCCGGACGGCGAGCTGCCCGTTGTAGTCGTGGATGTCGAGCATCCCGCCCTGCGCACGCGCCGCCGGCGAGGCCTCCGCCTCGTAGACCGTGGACGCGATGCCGTGCAGGTGCAGGACCCGGGCCAGGGTCAGCCCGCCGAGTCCGGCGCCGATGATCGTGATGTCGGTGGTCATGGTGGTTCCCTGTCTGTCGCACGCCTGCCGGATGGGCACCCGGCCTGTCCCCGGAAAGCTCCCAGGCCCCACCGGCACGCCACTGACAGGCCACCGGCACCCGGCTCACACCCCCGGCATCCGGCCGTCACCGCGCCCGCGTTGGACCGTCATGAGAATCATCGAGAATCACGCCTCCCGGAGCGCCGGTTGAGGCCGATCATGGGAGGACCTTCCTGTCCGCCGTCGAGAGGAACAACCATGGCAAGGCGGCTGCGCGTCATCGGTAGCACCTCGGGTGTCGGCGACTGCCCGACGCTGTACGAGGACGTGGACACCGGCGAGGTGGTCGTGCAGGGGTACGCCGTGACGGACCCCGAGGACGTGGCGCAACTCATGCACGTGAAGGACGATGAGGGCTTCGTAGTCGTGCCCCGCGAACTGCTGGTGCGGTTCGCGCCGAAGGAGTCAACGCCGGTGCCGGAGTTCGTACCGCAGCAGCGGATCACCGAGTTCATCAACGACGGTTTCGAGCACACCGCGTGGCGGTTGGAGACAAGGGCGGGATACCTCTCCGACAAGCTGACGCCCTCCTACGCCGAGTTCCTTCGGACGGGGGACAGCGCCGGGGAGGTCGGGCACCCCTGGTTCGAGAACGTGCGCCGCATGATCGGCAAGGGCAAGAGGTTCGAGCGGGTGCGCCTGGTGGACGATCCGCCGACCGAGGGGCAGCGGTACCTGCTGGCGTGTGCCCGGACCAACGTGGCGGCCGGTGAGGACATCCGGTGCATGTGGCGTTCGGAGGCCGAGGCGGCCGGGCTGGCCGGGCTGTCGGACTTCTGGCTCTTCGACTCCCGCACGGTCGCGCGCTTCCACTTCGAGGGGGAGCGCACCGTGGGAATGGAGTTGGTCACCGACCCGCTGGAAGTCCTCCGTGCCTGCCAGACGCGTGATGCCGCCTGGCACCACGCGAGGCCCTACGCGCAGTTCCGGGCTCAGGTACCTTCCGACATGTGAGCACCGACTATCAGCAGGCGCGGTCTGCTCTTGGTGCCCGGATGCGTGAACTCCGCACCGAGTGCGGGTTGTCCGGACGCGCCTTGGCCGTGCGGCTGGGCTGGCCCCAGTCCAAGGTCAGCAAGTTGGAGAACGGCAGGCAGTCTCCCACCAGGGCCGACGTGGTCGCCTGGGCCGAGGCCGTCGGCCGGCCCGACGCCGGCGCCGAACTGGTGGGCCGGCTGCGGACGGTGGAGACCCAGTACCGGTCGTGGCGGCGCCAGCTCGCCGGCGGTGTCCGGCCGGTGCAGGAGGCGCACGCCGCGCAGGGGAAGCGGACCGGCGACCGGCGGTCATTCGACCCGACCCTGGTTCCCGGCCTGCTCCAGACCGCCGAGTACGCGCGAGCGGTCCTCACCCGGTACACCAGGGTCCATCCGTCGATCCGCGACGTCGAGGCCGCGACAGTAGCCCGCATGGAGCGTCAGAGGGTTCTCAACGACCGGTCGCGGTCGTTCCACTTCCTGGTGTGGGAAGGCGCCCTCGTCTCCCGGCTCTGCCCGCCGGCCGTACTGGCGGACCAGCTGGAGTCCCTGGCCCCCTGGCTTGCTCGTGGGAACGTCCGGCTCGGGATCGTGCCGTTCGATGCCGATCTCAGAGTGCCCGCGGGAGTCGGATTCTCCATCCACGACGGCGCGTTGGTCATCACCGAGTCCTGGCACGCGGAGATGTGGTTGGACGATCCGGCGGACGTCGCGCTTCACATCCGGGCGTGGGAGGCCCTGGCGCAGAGCGCCGTCTACGGCCCGTCAGCCCATCGGGTGATTGTCCGGGCGCGCCGGTCGCTGCTGTGAGAATCACCGGGAATCACCTCCGCCCGGCTCCGGCCGCCGCCCCTACCTTCGTGGTGACGGAAACCCCACCGGTCAAGGGAGTGGCACATGTCGGGTCTTGAGCCGACTGGACAGTCGGAACGGGTGAGCGCCGGGGAGTCGGCGGCGAACGATCTGAGGGAAGCGCTACGCGCTGCCGGGATCTCCACCCTCGTCCGTGGCGGCCCGGACGTGTTCACGGATTCCAGCTTCTCCTGGGTGGCCCTGGGACACCTCAAGGAGGCCGAGGCCGCCGTGCTCGCCACCCTGATCCGCAAAGCCCTGGGCACGTGAGCGCGGCACCGCAAGGGGCCCCCGACCGCCGGGAGGCGAAGCCGCCCCGCCGGACCCCGACGAGCGGTTCGGCCGTCCGAGCTGTCCCCGGAGGAACGCAGGCGCCGTCGAGCGTGCCCGACTTCGCCGAGCTGCTCGGGCGGTGCCGGCGTTCCGCCGTCCATCTGGAGCTGCGGGACTCCTACGCCCCGACGGAGCGGTTCGAGGCGTGGCGGCGCGGCGAGCGGATCGACTGGGAGGACCGCGGGTCCTGGTGGCATCCCTATGACCAGTTGATCACGGACACGGTGGTCCGGGGTGTGGCCGTGCGCCGGGCCCGGGTCGTCTCCGAGCCCGTGTCCGCGTACATCCGGTGGGAGCACTACGTCACCCACGCCAACGTCACGGCGGGCGAGGAGGTCCGCTGGCTGCCCCGGCGACGGGCCACGGGCATCCCCCTGCCGGGCAACGACTTCTGGCTGTTCGACGACGCGCTGCTCCGGGTGCACCACTTCTCCGGCGACGGCGCGGTGGTCGAGGACGAGATCACCGAGGACCCGCAGACCGTCAAGCTGTGCGCCACCGCGTTCGAAGCGGTCTGGGAGCGAGCGGTCCCGCACCACCTGTACGGAATCTGACGAAGGCCCGCCTCCGTGCCCGCGCACCCCTCTGCGAGCGTCCAGCAGGCCCGCGAAGTCCTGGCCGGCCGGCTCAGACGGTGGCGGGCGGTGCGTCCTGCGCCTGCGCCTGCGGCGCAGCGGCGGCGGCGGGGGCGCCGGGGCCCAGGCGGCGGCGGAGCAGGACGGCGGCCAGGGCGGCGAGGGCGAAGCCCGCTCCGGCCCAGGGCAGGTGGCGGGCGCCGGCGGTGGAGACGACGAGGCCGCCCACCGCGCTGCCGGCGGTGATGCCCAGGTTGGAGAAGGAGATGAACAGGCTGTTGCCGAACTCGGGTGCGTCCTGGGCGTCGCGGGCCAGCCAGCTCTGGCTGACGACGAGTCCGCCGGAGTGCACCGCGCCCCAGAGCAGGACGCCGGCGGTCATCGGCGCGGGCCAGGGGCCGATCGCGTAGAGCAGGGCGTAGAGGAGGACGTAGAGGGCGGGGAAGGCGGTGACGGTGCGCAGCAGGTCGCGTTCCAGGAGGCGGCCGAAGAGGAGGTTGCCGAGGACCATGACGATCCCGAAGGCCATCAGCGCGGCGCCCACCAGGGAGGCGCTCAGGCCGGTGACGCGTTCCAGGTATTCGGCGAAGTAGCCGTAGACGGAGAACATCGCGGCGAACACGCACACGACCGCGAGGATCGACAGCCACAGCCGGCCCCGGCGCAGGATGGCCAGCTGGCCCCGGTAGGAGGGGCGCCGACCGGCGGGCGCTGCGGGGGTGGAGGGGGTGGCGGGCGCTGCGGGGGTGGCGGGCAGGAGGAGCAGGACGCCCAGGCAGGCCAGCAGGTTGACGCCGGCGCCGAACCAGAACGCGGCGGCCAGGCCCGCGTGTTCGGCGAGGTAGGAGGTGAGCGGCACGCCGAAGGCGAAGCCGAGGGTGACGCCGGCGAAGACGGTGGTGGCCGCCCGGGTGGCGCGGTGTGCGGGGACCAGGTTGGCGGCGGTGGTGAGGGCGACGGCGAAGAAGACGGGGTGGAAGAGCGCGGGCAGGATCCGGAAGGCGAACATCACGGCGAAGTCGTCGGTGAGCGCGTACACGGCGTTGGAGAGCGCGAAGACGGCCAGGGCGCTCGCCAGGACGGCCTTGCGGCGCAGGCCGGAGGCCAGCAGGGTGCCGAACGGCCCGGTGGCGGCGACCACGAGGGCGAAGACGCCCACCAGCCAGCCGGCGGCGGAGGGTGTGACGCCGAGGTCCTCGGAGATGCGGGGCAGGACGCCGACGACGCCCATCTCGGTGGTGATGATCCCGAACACTCCCAGGGAGAGCGTCAGGACGGCGGGGCCGGTCTTTGCCATGTGCTGCCTCCGTCCGCCCGGTGCGCGGGGTGTGCGGGCGCACGGCACCCGCCCCCCACGCACAGGGCTACAAATCTAGATAGTTAGATGGAATGGGGCGAAAAGGAAGGGCGCAGCCCGGGCCGCCCCGGCAGGGGCGGTGGGGTGCGCCCCTGAGGGGGCGGAGCGTCAGAGTTCGTCGCGGGCGTAGGCGGCGAACGCGGCGATCGTCTCCTCGTCGCGGCGGTAGAAGGTCCACTTGCCGACGCGTTCGGACACCAGCAGCCCGGCGTCGCGCAGGATCTGCAGGTAGCCGGAGACCACGGACTGGGCGAGCCCGGACTTCTCCCGGATGTCCGTCACGCACACGCCGATGTGGAAGCCCACGCCGCGTTCGCGGTAGTAGTCCTCGTCGAAGTAGCGCTCGGGCGTCTTGAGCCAGCGCAGGAAGTCCGCCCGCGCCGGGTTGGCGAGCGCCTTGTGAACGGCCAGCGGATCCACCGCGCACTCCCTTCGCCCGACCCTCGACCAGATGACGTATCCAATATTCTAGATGTGAAGAAGCGTGTCAACCCGGGCCGGGCGGGCCGACGCGGGCCTGCCCGCCTGCGCCTAGGATCGGCCGGTGCACCGGAGGAATCTGACAGCGGCCGACGGCGAATCCTGGGGCGGCCTGGGCCTGGAGCTCCCCCCTGCCACCGAACCGGGGCTGCGGCCGCGGACGGCGAACGGGAACCTGATCGTCCTGTCGCAGGGTCCGCGGGTGGTGCTCACCGGCAGGATCGACGACGACCGGTGCGGCGTCGAGTACTCCCGCACGGACCACTACCGCTCCCCCATCACCCCCCTGCGGGCCGCCGAGGCACGCGCGATCGCCGAGGCGTGCGCGGTCGCCGGGCCGGGAGGGCCGTCCTGGTACGCCCGCTGGGCGCACCGCTTCGCCGGCGCCCTGCACGCCCGCGCCGCCGGCCCACTCCACGAGGGGCGGTGGGTGCTCTCCCCGCGGCTCGCCCGCGAGGGGATGGCACCGGCCGCAGGCGGGCCGGGCGGCCAGTGGCGTTCCCTGCTGCTCGACGGCCATCCCGACGGCTACATCGACTGGTTCGACGGCTCGTGGCGGGTCATGCCGCTGCGCCGGATGCCGCCACCCGGCGACCCCCGGGTGAAGGCCTGCCGCAAGCAGGCCCGCGAGGGCATCCTGGCGCCCGTCCTGCTCTGGTGGTTCAGCGGGCTCAACTGCCATGTGGTCCTGGACGGCCACGCCCGCCTCGGCGCCGCCATCGCCGAGAACCGCGAGCCGGCGGTACTGGTGCTGTCCCGCGCACCGTCCCGGGAGCAGACCGGGGCCCGGACGGACAGCGCCCTGTCGACCTACCGCCTCACCATGTCCCTCCTGGACGGTCCGCATCCGGTGACGGACCGCCAGGGCCTGGCCGGGGCGGCGGGCCGCCTGCTCGCCGCCCAGCTGCACAGCCTCAAGGCCGACTACGCGCCCACCCGTGCATGGCCGTTGCCGTCAGGCCCACCCGCCCCGCCCCGGCCGGTGCCGTGAGGCCCACCCGCCCGGCCCCGGTCGTTGCCGTGAGCCGCCGAAACGACGTGGCGCCCGGGCACCGCCGTGCCGCAGGATCGGCCCCGTGGAAACAGTGATGCAGTGGGTCCGCACGTCATGGACCGGACAGTCCCGGGGCGGACCCGAAGCCGCCCGGCGCAACGCGGCCCCGACCGCCTTCTTGCTGCCGCCCGGCTCACCGCCCCTCGTCCACGAGGTCCGGATGCACGAGGCCGACGGCTTCCGGCCCCGCTCCCTGACGCACGAGAGCACACCCGGCTCCCGCACGGACACCGGCGTGCTCCTCCAGGAGGCCGGCCACCTGCTGCGGGTCCAGCTCGTCGCGACGCCCTTCGGCATGCCGCGCCGACGGCGCCGCCCCCCGGCAGTGCGCCTGGCCCGCGGGCAATGGCTGCGCTGGCAGATCAACTACCGCTTCGCCCACGCACACGACGGCGCGTGGACCTACCGGCTCGACACGCTCAACATCGCCCACGGCCCGGCACCTGCCGACCTCGTCCTGGGCACCCCCACCCTGCGCGTCAGCGAACTCGCCGCCCTGCGCTGACCGCACGCCGCCCGACGCGGGGCCGCGATCCTGCGCGCACCGGCTCCGCGCGGCACCGGCCGTACCCGCCAGGGGCCTTGGCTGACTCGCGGCGCAGGCGCGGCGCTAGGCTGTGGCGGTGACCTCGCTGCCGGAAGACCTCTCGCCCCTGGCCGGCGACGACGACCGCGACACGGCCGTGCAACGCCTGCAAGAGGCGTACAGCCAAGGGCGCATCTCCCACGAGGAGATGGACGAACGCCTCGACCAGGCGCTCACCGCCAGGACGCAGGGCGCACTCGCGCGGTCCCTGGCCTCGCTCCCCGAGCCGGGCGCGGGCACCGAGACGACGATCGGCGCCGCCACGGGACGCATCCGGCGCAGCGGCGCCTGGCGGGTGCCCCGGACCCTCAAGGTCGCCTCCGCGCTCGGCAGGGTGCACCTGGACCTGTCCCGGGCGGTCTTCGAGCACCCGGTCGTCGACATCGAACTGCAACTCGGCACCGGCGGCGCCAGGATCACGGTGCCCCACGACGCGGTCGTCGACATCGAGGGCATGCACGCCGGCTGGAAGGAGGCCCGCTACAAGCCCCCGCGGCACCCCACCCCCGGCGGCCCCACCATCCGGATCTCCGGGACCACCGGGTTCGGACGGCTGAAGGTCCGCCACGCGCGGCGCTGAGGCCCCGGCCCGGCCGACCGGCGCCGCAACTGGATCAGGGCGACGACGCGGTGGGCGTGCTGCGCGAACAGCGGTGTGACCGCCGGGGGACGGCCGTGCGGGCCGCAGCGTCCCGCTCGCCGCGCCGTCGGCCCGACCGGCCTCCTCCCTAAGATGGGCTGCATGCGTGAACTGACCTCCGCTTCCTCGCCGGTCGAGTGGCGGATCGACACGGCCTCCGGCGCTCGGCTGGTCACCCTGAGGGACGAGGGCGGGCTGTCGTTCCGCAGCGTCTGCGGTGGAGCGGGCGAGGCGGTGGTGGTCGCCGCCAACCGGCACAGGGCGGACGGCGGTGACGACACCCTCTACCTGACGGTCGGTCCGGACGGTGTGGAGGAGATCACGGTGGAGCACGAGGGCGTCAATCCCGCCCTGTACACCGGCCCGGACGGCAACCCCTGGGCTCGGATGTCCGTGCTCCAGGACGGCGTGGACCAAGAGCCCGACACCCTCCTGCCGTTGCGGGGACGGGGCAGGTGGGAACAACCGCCGCGCACCTCCGCCTTCGCGGGCGACTTCGTCGGGTGGATCGGCGACCGTGCCTTCTGGCACCTGGACGACGTCTTCGACGAACGCCGGCCGTCCCGGGTCCAGGCGGCAGACCTGGAGTCCGGCGCCGGCGGGCCCCGGTGGCGGGTCCGCCGCCCGGTGCGGCTGCCGTTGCCTCAGTCGCAGTACGCGGTGGTATGCACCGACGGGGCGCAGCTGGCAGTACTCGCGCTGGACGCGGATCCGGCGGGACCCGCGACGCTGCGCATCCTCACCCCGGACACCCTCGCCGTCGAGCGGGAACGTCCCGTCCTGCGGGACCCCGAGGAGGCGTTTCTGCTGCTCGCCGAAGCCCACTCCGACGGCTCGGCGCTGCTGTACTCCGTCGCCGACGACGGCCGGGTCAGCGCGGTCCGCCTCGACGGCACCGGCGCCCGGTCCACTGCTCCGGCCGGCGTTCTGCCGGACGGGCCCTTCGCGGTCTGGCCGGTCCACGGCCCCGGGCACCACGCGCTGCGCTTCACGACGGAGCACACGAACGGCCTGCTGGTCCTGGACGGCGCCATCCCGGTGGCGCTGTGGGCCGGCGCTCCAGACCGCTACCGCGACTCCGTCACGGGACGCGAGACGCGCTTGGGAGCCGACTGGGGACTGCCGGTCCTCGTCGGCGCGGCCGCGAGCGGCAGGAGCCACGCGCTGCTCCTGCGGCCCGAGGACGACCGGACCCGGCTGGCCGTCCTGTTCGGCTAGGTCCAATGCCACTGACTTAACAGCGATCACGAGCCGCTGACCTGTGGCGATGCCTCGGTCGGAGGGTCGCGGAGGACCGCAAAGTCAGTGGCATTGCGGCTAGGCCCTGTCCGGCCGATCTTGGCGGATCAGCCCGCGGAGCGCCCCGGTGGTACTTTCGCCGGACCTCTCGGAAGGGGTGGACAGACAGATGGACGGGGACATGCGGCGGGCGGCCGTCGCGGCGCTGGCCGAGCTCGGGCGCAGCCGCGACTACCGCGACCGGGCGGACGCCGGTCGCGCCCTGGCAGGCTTCGCCGAGCTGCGGGAGGCCTGCGGGCCGCTGCTGGCGCTCGTGCTCGACGCAGGCGACACCTTCGTCACCCGGGTGAGCGCACAAGCCCTGCTGCGGCGAAACGACCTGGCCGGGCTGGCGATCGTCGCGTCCGCACTGGCAGTGGCCGACGACAACCACGGCGACTGGATCCACACCGCGGTCGCCGACGTGTTCGGCATCGTCGCCGACGACCGGGACGACGCGGTACGGCTGTGCGAGGAGCTGTCGCGGGCCGCCGACGACCGCGTCGCCCTGGGGGCCCGTCGGCTGCGCGACAGTCTGGCCGGGATCGATCCCGTTCTCCGCCCCGCAGCAGCGCGGGACGGACGCTAGCGCTCTGACCGCATAGGTTCACCGGCTTCCTGCCTGGGCGAAGGCTGGGGCCGATTGGACGGGGGCTGACATCCCATCCAATGTTCGTCGTCCAGACGGCCGCCACCCGCCCGACCAAGCTCGCCCAGCCCTTCACCCGCTGGTCCATCCGCAAGCTCGCCGCCTACATCCGCAAGGTCCACGGCCGGGTGATCCGCATCGACCGCGAGGCCCTGCGCTGCCTGCCCGCCCGACGCGGCGCCACCTTCCGGCGGGCCAAGACCTGGAAGGAGTCCACCGACCCCGGCCGCGACGCCGAGCTGGACCGGATCGAGCACGTCCCGGACCGCTTCCCTGACCGCGTTTTCGCGTTCGACGAGTTCGGGCCGCTCGGCATACGCCCGACCGGCGGATACTGCTGGGCCGAGCAGGGCCGGCCGGACCGGGTCCCGGCGACCTACCACCACACCCACGGCATGACCTACTTCCACGGCTGCTACTCCATCGGCGATGACACCCTCTGGGGCGTCAACCGTCGCCGCAAGGGCACCGCCGATAGCCTGGCCGCGCTCAAGTCGATCCGCGCCGCCCGCCCCGACGGCGCCCCGATCTACGCGATCGTGGACACCTCTCCACGCACAAGGGCGCCGAGATCCGCCAGTGGGCCCGGAAGAACAAGGTGGAGCTGTGCTTCGCCCCGACCAACGCCTCCTGGGCCGACCCCGTCGAGGCGCACTTCGGACCGCTGCGCCAGTTCACCCTCGCCAACTCCAGCCACCCCAACCGCCCCGTCCAGAACCGTGAACTGCACCGCCGCCTCCGTTGGCGCAACGCCAACGCCCGCCACCCCGCCACCCCGACGTCCTGGCCGCCCAACGCCGTGAACGCGCACGCATCCCCGGCGAGAAGGGCCTCCGCCGGGGCGGACGCCCCCTCGCAAGCGCGGCAGCCCAACCGTGGACGGATGAACCCTCCTGTCGCAGCCGTAGCATCGCCGGATGCGCTACATCGACAACCGAGACGTCAACGAGGCCGTGACCGAGATGATGCGGGTACTTGGCCCGCACGACGCGGAGGACTGGTCGGTACCGGCAGGTCCGCTGGAATGGAGCTGCTGGACGACGGCCGCCCACATCGCCCATGACCTGCTGGCCTACGCCGGGCAGATCGCCGCACGCCCGACGGACGCCTACCTGCCCTTCGACCTCGCCGTCCGCCCGGACAGCTCCCCACGCGAGGTGCTCCGGGTGGTCACCGCCTGCGCAGGGCTGCTCGGCAGTGCACTGGCCACGGCCGGCCCGGAGGCGCGGGCCTGGCACTGGGGCCCTTGCGACCCGTCAGGCTTTGCGGCAATGGGTGTCGCCGAGGTGCTCCTGCACACCCACGACATCACCCAGGGGCTGGGCGTGCCATGGCTGCCCCCGGCGCCGCTCTGCGCGGCGGTACTCCACCGGCTCTTCCCCGAAGCTCCACCCGGCGACCCGGCCCATGTCCTCCTCTGGTGCACCGGCCGGGGCGATCTGGAAGACCGCCCCCGCCGCACCTCATGGATCTGGCGCGCGGCGGTGGCCGAGTGATCAGACCTCTCGCAGGAAGACTGAGAGGCGCCCCCATCCACGGCGAACGGTCCCGGTCACAGCACAACTAGCGCGAGGGCGCCTGGCGGGCGGCGCGGTCGGCGACGGCCCGCAGCAGGGCCTCGGCACTGCCCGGGGCGGCCGCCCAGCGCCGTATCTCGGCGTGGGCGGCGCGGCGCCCCGGACTCAACGCCCGCACGGGCAGGGAGAACTGGCCGCGCAGGCACCACCACCTCACGACCCGGGCGCAGCTGCGCCTCACGTCGGGTCCGGGAGCTCGTCGATGCCGTCAGCGGGGCGCAGGTGGATGGGGTGGGCGTGGATGCCGACGAAGGCGATCGTGCGCAGCGCGCCGAAGTCGGTCAGCCGGCGGGAGATGAGGGCGGTGGATTCGGGGGCGAACAGGTCGGCGAGGTAGGCGGCGTGGTCGTCGTCGAGGGGAAGGCGGGCCAGGGCGGTGCGCACGGCCGCCAGGGCGTCGGCGAGCCGGGTGAAGGTGGCGGTCTCGGTGACGCCGCCGATCTCGACGGTGACCGGGTGCGGGTAGTCGCGCGGCGCGATGGTGGTCACGCGGCGGCGCCGCTCTGGGGTCCGAGGACCGCCCACACCGCCTTGCCGACCCCGCCCGCGCACGGTCGGCAGCCCCACTGGAGGGCGAGTTCGGACACCAGCCACAGCCCCCGCCCGCATTCCTCGTCCCCGTTGACGCGACGCAGCACGGGCTGCCGGGAGTCGGCGTCGTGGACCTCGATCCTGAGGTCGTCGGCCGAGAGGGCGAAGCGCACGAACAGCAGCCGGTCGGACGGGGTGCGGGCGTGCTGGACGGCGTTGGTGACGAGTTCGCCGAGCACCAACCCGGAGTAGTCGAAGAACAGTTCACCCCCCTGGTGGTCGGAGAGGAAGCCTCGCAGCAGTCCCCGCGCGGTGGGCACGGACTTCTGGTGGCGCGACAGCCAGCAGGAGTACTCCCCCGCGACGGGGGGCGGGATCTTCAGCGTTTCGGACATGGCGACGCCTCCTCGGCGGCGGAGCGGGAAAGCGTGATCCGGGCACGTGAGGCAAGGCCCGAGGACCGTCGGCGGGCATGGGGATGCCCGGGTGACGATCCATCAAGATCACGCTGTGTCTTTCATGGACTACTCCCTGTAGCATGCCACTGCGCCAATGCCGTCTGCAACAAGAACGACTGCAACCGTGCAGATTTGCGAGGCGCGTGGCCCCGACGGTCCGTCACGGGGCAGACTGGGCAGTTCAAGGGAGGAATCGCGCATGACCGACGAACCGAGGCCGACCGTCCGCGGCCGCCGCCTGGGGTCGGAGCTCCGTCGGCTCCGGGAATCAGCGAACAAGACCACCGAGGACGCCGCATCCGCGCTCGCGTGCTCGCGCGCGAAGATCAGCCGGATAGAGACCGGCGCGGTCGGGATCCGCCGACTGGACCTCGGCGTCCTGATGGACCTGTACGGCGTCACGGAGCCGAGGGACCGCGATTCCCTTGAGACGCTGGCCCGCGACAGCAAGAAGCGCGGCTGGTGGCACGACCACGGCGATACGATCCCGCCCGCCTATGTGGACTTCCTCGATCTGGAAGCAGACGCTCGCTACATCCGGAACTGGCAGCCACTGGTCCTGCCAGGCCTGTTGCAGACCGAGGACTACACCCGCGCTCTGCTTCAGGCCAACCCGGCTGTTGTCCGCCCGGAACGCATCGACCAGTTGGTCAGGCTCCGGATGGAACGCAAGGAGGTTCTGACCAAGCCCGATCCGGCCCGACTCTGCGCGATCATCTGGGAGCCGGCCCTCCGATGCCCGGTGGGCGGCGCCGATGCACACCGCGCGCAACTGGGCTACCTCGTCGAAGCGGCACAACTCCCCAACGTCACCTTGCAAGTGGTTCCGCTCGACATCGGTCCGACCGCTGGCGCCTGCGGGGCATTCGTGATGTACGGATTCACTGGCTCCCCTACCTCGGGAGCGGTGTTTCTGGAGAATCTGACGAGCAGCCATTACCTGGAACGAGAGGCAGAACTCGACGGCTACGGGCTCGTCTTCGAGGACCTGCGATCGTCAGCCCTGAACCCCGCCCAGTCGCTGGATATGATCACCGCAATCGCGGCAGAGACAGCGAGTTAAGAGATCAGACAAGAGGGTGAGCACATGACCAAGCCGAAGATCTCCGCTCGGGGCTGGTACAAGAGCAGCTACAGCGCACAGGCGAACGAGTGCGTCGAGGCGGGGAACGTCGTCGCTGGCGGCATGGCCGTCCGCGACTCGAAGGACCCCAGCGGCCCGGCCTTGGTCTTCCCGGCCGACGCCTGGTCCGCTTTCCTCACCGGGGTCAAGGCCGGCGACTTCCCCACGGCCTGACCCGCCAGCCACCCCCGTCACAGCCCCGGCCGCACGGCCGGGGCTGCGACGTACCGTGAGCGCCAAGGACCCGTCCCAGCGGATCCACCAGGCCTCTGAGCGGGAGCCGAACAGGCGACCCGGCAGGGCGCGGGCCCGCAGCAAACCGGTGGTTCCGCGCAGGAAGTCGGACCGGCCGACTTCTCGCGCTTCAGTCCGCCCTCGCCGCCCTGCGGGGTGCGGGGCACCGCTCCCCCGCCGTGCTCGCCGACGCCGACAGCCAGGCTCCGGCGGCAATCCCGCGCCTGCGCCCTGGACTTGAAACCGAGCACGAGACTGCGCGGCCGCGGCCCGCCGACCTCGACGCTCAACCGGTAGCGAGGCGTCCCACGCACCCACCCCACCGCCTCGACCGGCAGGATCACCAGGCCGAACAGAACAACGAGCACGAGAAAGACCGGAAAGCCGTCGGAACAGGCCGCGCCGCCGTCCGGCGGAAGGCCGTGAACAGGTCCGTACAACCGCAGCACCACGGGGATGCCGTCCGGCCCGACGACCCGCCCCGCCGACCCCATCGGCGTACCGGGCCCGCGATCTCCGACCCGACCGGCCCGCCCGACCCGCACCACGGTGGCCACGACCGCCCCGCACAGGTACTGGAGACAGCCGGGACGGCCAACCCTGTTGTACCGGCGGCCCCTTGCGGGGAGCAACGGGGCCGCAGGAACGATTCGCCCCGGGTCGCGCCCGCCCCCGGCAGCGGACGCGCCTGCGGGGGGGGGGGGGGGCGGCCCCCCGCCCCCCCCCCCGCCCCCCCCCCCCCCCCCCCCCCCCCCCCCCCCCCCCCCACACACGCTGTGAGTTAGAGGCGACAGAG